>JAOXSA010000128.1 GCA_025800245.1 Amphritea sp.
TGGTATCCACCGGGTATTTGTCACCAGTGATGACGGTGTCTGCGGGGTAATTTCAACACTGGATATTCTGCAACTGGTGGCAGAAAACTAAAAACGGCTCATAAGAGCCGCTTTTATATTATGGAACCGATCAGAGCGAACCGGCCTTCTGCTTTGCAGTTCTGGCACCGGCGCTGTCACCACCTTCAGTGCGGATATCCGCGATCAATAGCCAGAGTTTACGCTGCATAGCTCTCTGCCCCTGTGCCACAGCCACACCTTTCAGGGCCAGCTGCTCAGCCTGCAGATATTGACCCTGAGTACGACGCAGATCCGCCAGTTGGTAGTACACCTGTGGATCACGGGGAGCAATCCGTTGGGCACGTTCGAGACTGCTCTGGGCGGAACTGTATGCACCGGAACGCTGCTGTTGCTGCGCCGAATCCAGCAACGCAACCACTGCGGGATTACGCTGAACTACAGGCTCTGGAGCGGTGACCTGAGTCGTGACAGGTTCTGTCACTGGCGCAGGTTCCTGCTGATTTTCCTGAGAAATCACTGTAAATCCGTTATCCGGAGCAACAGCGGTAGTTACCGCGGCATTATTACCACCAACGCTCTGGCCTGAAGGCACGATACCGGACGAAGAGCGGTCTTCCACCGGAGGCGGGGCCATATTCCCGGTACTGATACAACCGGTCAATAATAACGCGCTCAGCAGAGCTGCGGGCGCTTTCATCTGAGTACCTCTGAAACGGGCTTCTCTGATCGCTTTTGTCATGTTTCAGCTATTCCTGAATCTATTCTGTTCTGAACCACTGTCGGAACCAGTCCAGCGGATTTTTAACTACGGCATCACCACAACCGGATGATTCCTTAGGTTCTGTGCCATCAATAAACGGCAACTGTCGAGCGCCTTCACAGCTTTCACCCGCCAGCAACCCTGTCGCGTCGTCGACCCAATGATACTGGATTGAGTCCGGTCTTTCTGCCATAAATGACTGTGGCTTTTCCAAGCGCATAAACTCAGTCCAGACTCTCAGTGCCCCACTGCTGCCAGTAAGCGGCAGAGGCTCATTATTATCCAGCCCAAGCCAGACAACGGCCAGCCGGTCTCCGGTAAATCCTGCGAACCAGCTATCACGCTGATCATTGGTGGTACCGGTTTTCCCTGCCACATTCAGATCAGCGGGTAAGGAACTGTACAATGAACGCGCCGTTCCTTCCCGAGCAACTTCCTGCAAGCCGTACTGAATAAGATGAACCGGCCCGGGGGCAACGGTTTGCTTAATACTGAACGGATAACGGGATAGCTCTTCATTCTGGCTGTCCGTCACCAGGCGAATTGCCCGTAATGGAACCTGAAAGCCATTACCAGCAATAGTCTGATACAGCTGCGCTACCTCCACCGGTGACATCGCGGTGGCTCCCAGCAGCATTGATGGATAGGACTTCACTGGACGTTCCAGTCCCAGCCGCCCCAGCATATCCACGACTTTATCAGTACCGATCGTCATGCCCAGACGAGCAGTCGACTGGTTATAAGACTTCGCCAGAGCCCGATGCAGGGGCACCAGCCCGTGACTGATACGATCATAGTTCTGCGGTTGCCACTGATCACCATTCGGCAGATCAATAGTGACCGGCTCATCCTCCAGTATGGACGCCAGACTATAGCCCTCTTCCAGTGCCGCCAGGAACACAGCCGGTTTAATCAGTGAGCCAATCGGGCGCTGGGCATCCAGCGCCCGGTTAAAGCCCTGATAGCGGGTTTTCCGGCCACCAACAATAGCCAGTACTTCACCACTGTGAGGGTTACTGACGACCATGCCACCCTGTAATTCTGCGAGACTCTTGCCATAACCTTTATGCAGTTTATTCAACGTAGCAACCATACTGCGTTCGGCACGTACCTGAGCAATCGGATCAAGGCCGGTAAACACCCGCAGTCCTTCACTGTTAAGTGCTTCCTCCGGATACTCTTCACGTAACTGGCGCTTCACCAGATCAAGATAAGCCGGGTAGGCCCCTTTGTGCAGACTTTGCTGTTTCACCACGCCAAGAGGTTGTTTTAGTGCTACCTGATACTGCTCCGGCGTAATGGTTCCCTGCTCCTGCAGCACTCGCAGTACCAGATTACGACGTTTCGTTGCCCGCTCCGGGTTACGTCGCGGATCATAGTAAGACGGACCTTTTACCATTGCCGCCAGCAGCGCCACCTGATGCAGCTTCAGCTCCTGAATCGGCTGGGCAAAGAAATACTGACTGGCCAGACCGAAACCGTGGATCGCCCGCAAGCCTTCCTGCCCCAGATACACCTCGTTCAGATAAGCTTCAAGAATTTCATCCTTGCTGTAATGGCGGTCTAGCAGAATCGCCATCGGTATTTCCAGCAACTTCCGGGATAAGGAACGCTCTGATGTAAGATAGAAGTTTTTGATCAGCTGCTGTGTCAGTGTACTACCGCCCTGTACAAAGCGACCGGCTTTGACATTCACCACCATCGCCCGAGCGATACCCTTCAGCGAGATACCGAAATGTTCGTAATAGTTACGGTCTTCAATAGCGATCAGGGCATCAATCAGATAATCCGGTGCCTGCTGTAACTGGATCAGATCCCGGTCTTCATTATCCTTAGGGTAAATGCCACCGATCAGAATCGGCTCAAGACGTACCAACGGCAGATCCTTGCCCCGGGCATCCCGAATCCGGCTTACCTGAGCACCATTAAAATCGATCAGTAGCTGCTGCGATGACTCCAGACCATCGGGGAATTCAAAGCCGCGGGTATACACCCGCACACGACGGCTGGCCCACTCAGCGGTTCCGGACTGACTGGCTTTCTGACGGAACTGATACCCCAGACCTTTGAGTTCAATTTTCAGGTCGTCCCGGCTCAGTTGCTGGCCGGGATACAATTCCAGCGGTCGCGCATACACTTTGGCCGGCAACGCCCAGCGCTTGCCTTCAAATTTGGTCCGCACCTGCGCATCCAGATACACCAACCCCACGCCACCGACAATCAGCAACAGTAGACTGAGTTTCAGGCACAATTTAAACAGGCGTCGGAACCAGCTGGCTTTCTTCACCTGACCTTTACGGGACTGACTGCGACGACTCTTTTTTGACCGGGAACTGCTTGCCCCTCTCTTTTTTGCCATTGGCTACGTATAATCCTCTGTGAATTCTGGCGACGATATCGTGACTTTATGTATCCAGCACTGCTTACAGCCCTGACGAATCCAGACTGCTACCCACATCCGGTAGCGGAGATACGCGTCATTGAGACGCATATCTCCTGGGTCGTGCTGACCGGCGAAATCGCCTACAAGATCAAAAAACCAGTCGATTTTGGCTTTCTGAATTTTACCAGTCTGGAGAGCCGTAAACACTACTGTTATGAAGAACTGCGCCTTAACCAGCGCTTAGCGCCGGATATTTATGAGTCAGTGGTGGGTTTTACCGGCTCCCCGGAACAACCGACATTTAATGGCGACGGTGAGCCGTTCGAGTATGCCGTTCAGATGCGACAGTTTGACGAATCACTGCGTCTGGACCGTCTGCTGGCCAATAACGTTCTGACCCCTGAACATATCGACGCCCTCAGCCAGCAGATCGCAGATTTCCATCTGCAGGTGCCGCACGCTACCGCTGACGGTCCCTGGGGTGCACCGGAAACCATCTGGCAGGTGGTCAGCGATAACTTCCTGCATGCCGGTGAGCATCTCGACACCCTGGACGACTGGATGCAGCTACAACAGCTGTCATATCAGATCAGCCAGCAGTTCCGCGCCCTGGAACAGAAGATCATTCAACGCAAACAGGAAGGTCATATCCGCGAGTGTCACGGTGACCTGCATCTGGCTAACACTACCCTGCTGAACGATCAGGTGCGGTTATTCGACTGTATCGAGTTCAATCTGGAGTTCCGCTGGATCGATACTATCTGTGATCTGGCCTTCCTGCTGATGGACCTGGAAGCCAACCACCAGCCGCGTCTGGCACACCGCTGTCTGAATCGTTATCTGGAGATCACCGGAGATTATGACGGTGTACAGCTACTCAATCTGTATCAGGGCTACCGAGCTATGGTGCGGGCCAAGGTCGCGATGATCGGTGCCGAACGGGATCTGGATGAGTATCACCGCTATATGCAGCTGGCACTGTCCTACGCCAATAAACCAGCCCCGGTGCTGTTTCTGATGCAGGGTGTGTCCGGCAGCGGCAAGAGTTTTATCAGCCAGCAACTGCTGGAGCGCAGCAGCGCAATCCGTATCCGTTCCGATATCGAACGAAAACGCTTACACCGGGAATACAGCCTGCAGGGGAATAAACTGGAACTCTACGGTCATGAGATGAACGTCCACACATACAATCATCTCAAAGCACTGACCGAACGTTTACTGCGGGTCGGAGAATCGGTGATTGTTGATGCCACCTTTATCCGCGAACGCACCCGTAGCAGCTACATCAGCATGGCAGAAAAGCTGGGCATAGAGATCCGTATTATCGCCTGTGAGTGTGATCCTGCGGTGATGGGACAACGGCTGGAGCTACGTCAGCTAGAGGGCACAGACCCCTCGGATGCCGATGTGACCATCATGCGCCAGCAGAGGGAAACACAACAGCATCTGAGCGAACAGGAACAGGCGCTGGCCTACCGGATTGATACCAGCCACGACCTGGGTATTGAACAACTGACCCGGGCATTGCACAGCGACCCGATGATCGCGCTTGAACTGTGTTCCCCAGCTTGATCCAAGCAGCGGTCAACCCTTGCCATGCAAAGCAACAACTTATCAACGAATCCGGCAAAGAGTTGCCGAATTAATTGATTCAGAATCACACCACCCGCGTCTTCACCCGCACGGCGGCCCTGCACTCTGATTATTGGCAAATAAATTGCTTTATCGCTAGACGCCATAACCCAGGGATTAAACGCACTATGAACATCAATACAACATTATTGGGGCTGCACACTTCCCAACTCACCACTCAGAGTGCAGATCGTCATGAAAGATCGGTTAAGCCATTGGAACTTTCTGGCTCTAGCGGCTCTAGCCAGATAAAAACGGAATCAGCGATTGAATGGAATGAAACCCTGTACAACATCCCTGCCCCGGAGCAACCACAGAAGGGAATTGATGATAAAACCTTTATGCAACTACACTTCAACCTGAATGATGAAGAATACGAGCGTTACACCACTCTGAAACAGCAGGACACCCAATTCTATCGCCTTGAAGAAACTCGCCCACTCAGTGCTGCTGAAAAATATCAGTGGAACGCTGTCCACCATGCAATGAGCCAGCTCTTTGATACTGCCGCTGGCCAGAAGAGTACGCGTAATCTGCTTGGTACAGCCTGATGACTTCACTATGCCAGCTGAATGATCTCCCGAACGGTAGCGCTAAAGGTTTTGATATTGAAGGCCGCAAACTGTTTGCGGTGCGCAAGGGCGACAGCATCTATCTGTACGAGAACCGCTGCCCTCATAAAGACATCCCGCTGGAGTGGATGCCTGACACTTTTCTCGACCCGGATAAGCAGTTTATCCAGTGCTCAACCCATGGCGCGTTGTTTACCATCGACCAGGGGCTCTGCATTGCCGGCCCCTGTAACGGCGCCAGCCTGAAGCCGGTTGAGTTTGAAGTGATCGATAACCGGATCGTTATCTGATTCTTCTTATCTGACCTTTCGTCTCAGAGCCGCGACTATAATTCGACCGGCAGTGCCCGGCAGATAGTCACTTCTTCGGGACTGATTCGTGCACCATAGGCGTAGACTTCGACACCTGCAGCGCTGGCCTCTCGCAGCAACTGACCGTATTCAGGATCAATATGATCCGCCGGTCGCACTCGCTCGATGCCAGTATGGGGCACACAGAACATCAGTACCGCCCGATGCCCCTGCTCCACCATCAGCATCAGTTCTCGCAGGTGTTTCGCGCCCCGGGCGGTGACCGCATCCGGAAAGACACCCAGTCCGGGCCCTTCCAGCAGGGTCACGTTTTTAATTTCGACATAGCACTTCGGCTGACTTTCTGATTCCAGCAACAGATCGATACGGCTGTTTTCGTCACCGTACTTCACTTCCTGACGCAGACTGTCATAGCCCTGCAGCTCAACGATAACGCCAGTTTCGACTGCTTCCCGGATCAGCGCATTGGCACGACCCGTGTTGATACAGGCCCAGAAACGGCCTTCCACCTGCACCAGTTCCCAGCCAAACGGATACTTCCGTTTCAGATTGCCGGAATCCTGAATCCATACTTCACTGCCCGGATCGGCACAATTTTTCATCGAGCCGGTATTCGGGCAGTGCACCGTCAGTTCCCGGCCATTCTCCAACTCAATATCGGCCAGAAAGCGTTTATAACGTTTAATCAGTCGTCCGGACTGCATGTTCTCCAGTTTCATCAGCTCAGCCTTTTACGCAGTCGATCCAGCGCTTTCTCAATCTGCTCAACGCCGGTGGTGTAGGAGAAGCGGACAAACTGATTGGCACGGTACTCACCAAAGTCCACGCCCGGAGTCACTGCGATCTTGTCCTGCTCCAGCAGATCCCAGCAGAAATCGAACGCATTGTCGGTCAGGCGGGAGGCATCAGCGTAGACATAAAATGCCCCTTCCGGCGTCACAGGAATTTCAAAATTCAGTTCACGCAAGCCTGCCACCAGCAGATCGCGGCGTTCACGGAATGCTTCGCGACGCTGTTCCAGAATCGTGATGGTATCCGGTTCAAAAGCCGCCAACGCGGCATGCTGTGAGATTGTCGGCGGAGAGATAAACAGATTCTGCGCCAGACGCTCGATCTCGCCGACTGCCGTTTCAGGTACCACAGTCCAACCTAAGCGCCAGCCAGTCATACCGAAGTATTTGGAGAAGCTGTTCAGCACAAACGCGTCCTGATCCACCTCCAGTACCGATGGTGCATCCAACCCGTAGGTCAGGCCGTGATACAACTCATCCACCACCCGGTGACCACCGAGGCCACGCACCGTCTGAGAAATCAGCTCAAACTGCTCGCGAGATACCACGCTGCCGGTTGGATTAGCCGGCGAAGCCAGCAGAATACCCGCAGTATTTTCCTGCCAGTTCTGCTCGATCAGTTCCGGCGTCAACTGATAGTTATCATCTGCGGTGGTCGGCACCAGTTGGCCTCGCGCCTCCACCAGCCGCAGAAAACGCGGATTACAGGGATAGCCAGGATCAGCCATCATAAAGGTCTGTCCGGGATTGGCCAGGGTCGCAAACACCATTAACAATGCACCGGAGGCACCAGCAGTAACAATAACCCGCTCCGGACTGATATCCAGACCATAGCGTTGCTGATAAAAGCCCGCGATCGCTTCACGCAGCTGGGGAATACCCGCCGCCGGGGTGTACTGGGTATGGCCTGCCTGAATAGCCCGGGCACCCGCTTCAGAGATCGGTTCCGGCGTCGAGAAGTCCGGTTCACCCACGCACATATTCACCACATCATGACCCTGAGACTCAAGCTCTTTGGCTCGCTTCAGCAGGTCCATCACTTTAAAGGAATCGATATCCGCAACCCGGTCCGACCAGTGATTCATCTCAGCTATGTCCTTAAGATTTTCGCAAAGCAGGGATTATACATTAGTACTAACTCATGCACAGAACTGTGCGGGAAAGAGCCACCAAAGCAGTAACTGGGCCCGAAGCGAGCAGATTCACCGAATCGCACGGTGCTCCCGACAATTCCTGCTATATTTAGCTGATAACATGATTTGTGTTAACAGTAATGCCACAACAGCTTGATAAAACAACAGAAACACCACGATAAAGATTTTATGCGGTGGGGGCTGGTGAAAGCCGGTGGGTTCTGGTAACTTCAGCTCCCTTCTGATAGTTGGTTTTAGCTGACCGACCTAGCAATAGAGGTCAGCCTGAGTGCCGTGACACGAAAGTCCGGCCTGTTGAGAGAGAAGCGAGGCAGACTATGCCGAATCAAGATACACAATTCACACACTTCGAGCCGTATCCGATCAAGGAAGGCGAAGAGTATATGAACGAAGCGCAGAAAGATCACTTCCGCGCCATTCTCAATGCCTGGAAACAGGAGCTGATGGAAGAGGTTGACCGTACCGTTAGCCATCTTCAGGAAGAAGCGACCAACTTCGCTGATCCCAGCGACCGTGCCAGCCAGGAAGAGGAATTCAGCCTGGAGCTGCGTACCCGCGATCGCGAACGTAAGCTGATCAACAAGATTTCCAAGGCGATGGAGAGCATCGATGAGGATGATTACGGTTACTGCGAGGCCTGCGGTGTAGAGATCGGCGTTCGCCGTCTGGAAGCCCGTCCGACAGCAACCCTGTGCATCGACTGCAAGACCCTGGCTGAGATCAAAGAGAAACAGCTCGGTATCTGATCTGTCTGCGGCCAGCTACCCCCTGGCCGCTACTCTTGTTAACCCAGCGGCTAAGAATGGTCTATACAGGACGTTTCGCCCCCTCGCCTACCGGCCCGCTCCATTTCGGCTCCCTGCTGGCAGCACTGGCCAGTTACCTTGACGCACGCGCCCAACAGGGCCGTTGGTTACTCCGTATTGAAGATCTTGATCCGCCCCGGGAGATGCCCGGTGCCTGTGATCGCATCCTCCATTCGCTGGAAAGATTTGGCCTGCACTGGGATGACACCGCCATCTGGCAAAGCCAGAGACTGCCTCTGTATCGGGATATTCTGGAACAACTGATAGCTCAGGGCGATAGCTATTATTGCCAGTGTTCCCGTACTCAGCTTCGTAAACGCAGCGGCAGTTCACTGTATGACGGCTACTGTTTTGAACATCCACCTGAGAATAATGAAGGCGCAGCCGTTCGCTGTCGTTGCCCTGAAGATATCCCATTCACTGACCGGATTTTAGGCCGACAGCAGTTCCCGGCGTTACGGGAAGACTTTGTTATCTTCCGACGGGACAGCTTCTTCGCCTATCAACTGGCAGTCACAGTCGATGACTCGGCCCAGAATATCAGCCACATTGTGCGCGGTTCCGATCTGCTGGATTCCACACCCAAACAGCTGCGCTTACAACAGTTACTGGGTTATGAACAGCCAGAGTATGCCCACATCCCTGTGGCCAGTAATGCTGAGGGTCAGAAGCTGAGCAAGCAGACCTTTGCCAGGGCGTTGGATGATGAAAAACCGGTACCGCAATTGGTTGCAGCTCTCGACTTTCTGGGTCAGCAACCGCCGCAGGATCTACTCCTGTCCAGTGTTGATGAATGTCTGAAATGGGCTGTCAGCCATTGGGATATCAACAAGATACCGCCACAAACCGCCATCCATTGGGAGGAACGCACTTAATGCATCTGTACCGTTTGCTGATCGTTCTGGTGATTGGCGGCTACCTGCTATCACCGATACTGGAAGCCTGGTGGCCGGATTCCGCGTCTCCCTGGTACCGTCCGTTCCTGATCTGGGGCGTACTGATCATAATGGTCGCGATTCTGGAATGGAGGCGTCGCCGCGATGAGCTTTAATCTGGCTGAGCTGTTGGTCATCGGCATTACCTATCTGACCTTCCTGTTCGGAACCGCCTACATCACTGAACGAGGCTGGATTCCGCAACGGTTGATCTACCACCCGATTACTTATGTGTTGTCACTGGGCATCTTTACCAGTGTCTGGACCTTTTACGGTACTTTCGCCCTGGCCAAAGAGTCTGGTTACAGTTTTCTGGCATCCTATCTCGGAGCATCCGCTGCCTTTTTCCTCGCTCCGGTGTTACTGGTGCCGATCCTGCGGATTACCCGCACCTATCAGCTAAGCTCTCTCGCAGATCTGTTTGCCTTCCGCTACCGCTCAGCTACGGCAGGGACCCTGACAGCACTGTTCACGGTGCTGGCGACACTGCCGCTTATTTCGATCCAGATTCAGGCAGTGGCAGATTCTCTACACCTGCTGAACAATGATTTTACGTCGAACCAGATCGCCATGGGTTTCTGTACTCTGATCGGTTTGTTCTCCATCCTGTTCGGCGCACGCCATCCGTCTCTGCGCTACAACCGCACCGGGCTGATCATCGCTATGGCCACCAGCTCACTGATCAAGCTGATCGCCCTTGGCGGCATTGCTATCTATGTATTCTTTGAAGTACTGGGTGGCCAGGATGGACTAAATCAGTGGTTGCTGAATAACCCGGAGCAACTGGAAGTTTTCAACACACCGCTGGATAACGATATGTGGCGCACGATGCTGCTGGGCTTTTTCTCGGCGGCCATCGTCATGCCCCACACCTTCCACATGATGTTTACCGAGAACACCTCATCCAACAGTCTTTATAAGGCCAGCTGGGGAATGCCGCTATACCTGTTACTGCTGGCACTGGCGGTTCCTCCTATTCTGTGGGCCGCAGTGAAACTGGGCGTTGCCCACGAACCGACTTATCTGATTCTGTATCTGGGTACCGCAGTAGGATCAGATCTGCTCACCGTCCTGGCATTTATAGGTGGTCTGGCTGCGGCCAGCGGCATCATCATCGTTGCCACCATATCTATCGCCTCCATGCTGCAGAACCATATTTTCCTGCCTATGTTGCAAACCCCGGGCAATCAGCAGATCTATGCCCGCTTGTTATGGTTACGACGGTTACTGATCATGGGGCTGATGCTGTGCAGCTATCTGTTCTATATCCGCATTGGTGCCAGCCATAATCTGCACTGGCTGGGTACCCTGGCATTTGTTGCTTTTATGCAGTTCCTGCCAGGCATTCTGGCGACTCTGTTCTGGCCCGCAGCAAACCGTAAAGGTTTCTGCGCCGGTCTCTGCATCGGCATGATGATCTGGCTGTCCACCATGGCCCTGCAACTATTGCGGGGTGAAGATATCGGTTTTGATACCTCGCTTTTTACCGAGGAAGCCTGGCATCAGTATGCTATTTACTCTCTGGCAGCCAATATTGCAGTATTCCTGGTGGTATCGATGCTGACCCGCAGCTCCAGCGAAGAGATCAGCAGCGCCACCGCCTGTCTTCACAACAGCCTGCACCGTCCGTCAGGCCCGCAGCTGAATATCAGCCATTCCGATGAGCTGGTAACACTGCTGAGCAAGCGCCTCGGTCATGCCACGGCAAAACGGGAGATCAATAACGCCCTGCGCGAACTTCATCTGCAGCCGGGCACGCTCAACGGTATGGATCTGATCAGGCTACGCTCATTAATCGAGAGCCGCCTCAGCGCTCTGTTCGGCCCGGTAGAAGCCAGTACACTGCTGAACGCCAACATCCCCCCTACCGCAACTGACCAGTACCGCACCCGGGATATCCACCTGATGGAAGGTCAGCTGGAAAATTATCAGGAACGACTCACCGGTCTTGCCGCCGAGCTGGATAACCTGCGCCGCCACCACCGGATGACATTGCAGCGGCTGCCGATCGGTGCCTGCTCTCTGGATGACAAGGGACAGATTATTTTCTGGAACAGCGAGATGGAGCATCTGACCGGCATTCCGGTATCAGAAGTACTGAGTAAACCGCTGACAGATCTTGCCGCTCCCTGGGGTGAACTACTGACCGAGTTCTCTGCGCAGGAACAGAATCACCTTCTGTCGCACCACCTGCTTATTGATGGCGAGAACTGCTGGTTAAGCCTGCACAAAGCCACCCTGACCGATGACAGTAATGCGATGGTCATCCTGCTGGAAAATGAAACCGAGAATCAGATTCTTGTGAACCGCCTGTCCCATAACGAACGACTGGCCTCCATCGGTCGCTTTGCCGCGGGGGTGGCTCACGAAATTGGTAATCCGGTCACCGGTATCGCCTGTCTGGCGCAGAACCTGAAATATGAAACCGATCAGGAACCGGTACTGGAAAGTGGGGAGCAGATACTCGAGCAGACTCACCGGATTACCCGTATCGTGCAATCTCTGGTGCGCTTCGCTCATACCGGCCAGAGCGATGGTCAGGCACTGATCGAAACCGTCAACCTGAAACAGGTAGTTGACGATGCTATCCACCTGCTCTCCCTGGACAGTCAGAGCAAACAGCAGCAACTGATTAACCGGATCGCCCCGGTGTTCCGGGTCACAGGTGATCCTCAGAAGTTATTACAGGTCTTTGTTAACCTGATAAACAACGCCAGCGATGCTTCGGACGATGGCGCGTCTGTCTGGATCGATGCCGAACAGGGCAGTAATTCCGTGAAAGTGATGGTCACCGACGAGGGCAGCGGTATTGCTCCGGAGCATCAGCACAAGCTGTTCGAGCCGTTTTTTACCACTAAAGATCCAGGCAAAGGCACTGGCCTTGGACTGCCTTTGGTGTATAACATCATCGAAGAGCATTATGGTAGTATCAGTATTGTGAGTCCCGCCAATAAAAATCAGAACACAGGCACTCAGGTGGTTATCACCCTCCCAAAAAGTTCGCAGGAAACATAACACCAGCGAAAGATGTTCAGGAAGCTTCCTTATTGGAGGCCTTCTTTGTAGGAAGATAAGGTAAACCGAATGAGCCGAATTCTGATCGTCGAAGACGAAACGATTATCCGGTCGGCCCTGCGCCGACTGCTGGAACGCAATCATTACACTGTTGATGATGCCGGTTCCGTCGATGAAGCGACCGCGCAATTCAATCTCAATGACTACAACCTGATTATCAGCGATCTGCGTTTGCCGGGTGCCCCGGGTACTGATCTGATCAATCTGGCCAAAGCGGTCCCCGTCGTGATTATGACCAGCTACGCCAGTATGCGCTCCGCGGTTGAGGCAATGAAGCTTGGCGCGGTGGACTATATCGCCAAACCCTTTGATCACGATGAGATCATCGAAACCATCGGCAATATTCTGAAGATGCGTGGTACTGAAAATAAGCCCGCTCAGGATGATCAACCGGCAGCCCCCCGTCCGGCCAATGAGATGGTCGGTAACTGCAAGCCGATGCAGGAACTGTTCAAACGGATCAGTAAAGTCGCAGGCACAGATGCCACGGTATTGATCCAGGGTGAATCCGGTACCGGTAAGGAACTGGCTGCCCGGGCAATTCATCAACAAAGCGCACGGGCTGATGCACCGATGGTGTCAGTTAACTGCGCATCAATCCCTGAAACGCTGATTGAATCCGAACTGTTCGGCCATGAAAAAGGCGCCTTTACCGGCGCGGATGCTACCCGCAACGGTCTGATCGAAGCGGCCAATGGCGGCACCCTGTTCCTCGACGAGATTGGTGAACTGCCACTGGAAGCCCAGGCTCGCCTGCTTCGTTTTCTGCAGGAAAGTGAGATCCGCCGGGTCGGCTCTGTTAAGTCGATCAATGTCGATGTCCGTCTGATCGCGGCAACCCACCGTAACCTCAAGGCGCTGGCTAAAAGTGGCGAGTTCCGGGAAGACCTGTACTACCGGCTCTATGTTATGGAACTGCAGATGCCCCCATTACGGCAGCGTGGTGAAGATATCATCGAAATCGCCCGTCAGTTCCTGCAACGCAGTTGTGAAAAGCTTGGCTCAGAGATGCTGGAATTCAGTGATGATGCCTGCCAGACCATGCTGCGCTATGACTGGCCTGGTAACGTCCGGGAACTGCAGAACGCCATCGAACGAGCAGTTATTCTGGCCGATGACCATCAGATCACCACTGATCTTCTTGGTCTGGATATCGAGCCTGAATCCTTAGCCTCCATTGAAAGCAGCTTTACCAGCAGTAGCTCACTGGCCGGTGAATCCGATATGGATCGCAGCGAGCGCAAAACAGAAAGTTTGTCGCTGGATGATTATTTTCAGCGCTTTGTGCTCGACAATCAGGACAGTATGAGTGAAACCGCACTGGCGAAAAAGCTGGGCATCAGCCGCAAATGCCTGTGGGAAAGACGTCAGAAGTTAGGCATTCCACGTAAACGCTGATCTTTTTTAACGCGTCCACGACAACACCGGAAAGAAAGCCCTGCAAAATAGTTTTGCAGGGCTTTTTTATTCATCAGAGGAAATCCGCACCAAACACGACAACAAGCTGTCGTTTATACTTAAGTTTTAGTTACCGTTACACCCAAAGTGTTACCTTTCCCGCATTACGCAGATGCAGCATGGGTAGATAGGTAACACTTTGCAGGGTAACACCGGTAACAATTCCTGAACATTTGTTACAAAAAAATTAAAATTCATTAAATAACAACAGGTTACAAAAACTGGCACAGCACCTGCTATTATTTACGCAACAAGAAAAAGAATACTTTAAGCAGATAATCACAATAAAAATAAAACCCAGATTGTGTGCCGATAAGTAACCCTGCCTCGAACAATAATAAAAATGAGGCTTACAAAGCTGATCGCTGATACGACACCTTTAAACAACGGTCCCGAATCAGTGCTCTTAGAAATAAAAACAACAAGCTAAGGCTAGCGTTGTTGTCTTTAGGCGGTCAGCTTTACCCATCCCTTATTTACCTGACTACCCTAATACCTGAATCTGAATCGTTCCTGAAAATCGGGCGAAAAACGCACATTTCATGCTATGATGCGCGTCTTTAACTCTGGGCAATCTGTATTTCTCTCTATGGACAAGAAGTCATCGTCACCAATCGGTTCATTTTTCCGGCGCTTACTGGGCCGTGATCAGGCAGAATCTGCTGACACTGTCGCAGCACCATTAGAAAATGGCCGACAACTCATTCCTGAAGAGGTACATCAGATTCCCCGCCGCCATCTTAATGATGCAGCGATGAAGACCGCCTACCATCTGCTGGATGAAGGCTACGAGGGCTATCTGGTTGGCGGCTGTATCCGGGACCTGCTTCTGGATAAGCGCCCGAAAGATTTCGATGTCGCGACTAACGCCACGCCCGAACAGGCCCATGAGCTGTTTCGCCGCTCACGGCTGATCGGTCGCCGTTTTAAGCTACTGCATGTCCGCTGGGGACGCGAGTTGATTGAAGTAGCAACATTCCGTGCCAGCCATGACAGCCAGCCAACTAATAATGATGGTGAGCATGGCCGCCAGAATGACAGCGGTCTGATCCTGCGGGATAACGTGTATGGCACCATCGAAGATGATGCCCTGCGCCGCGACTTCACTGTCAACGCACTGTACTACTGCCCGAAAGATCACTGCGTCTATGATTTCGCCAACGGCTACAGTGACCTGCAGAATCGAACTCTGAGAATGATTGGCGATCCGGAAGCCCGTTACCGCGAAGACCCGGTACGGATGCTGCGAGCTGCCCGCTTTGCGGCGAAGCTGGACTTCACCATAGAACCAGCCACCGAAGAACCCATTGCCCGCCTGGCACACCTGCTGGATGATATCGCTCCGGCACGTCTGTTTGATGAAGCGTTGAAAATCTTCCAGTCCGGCCACGGCGTCGAGTCTTTCCATCAGTTCCGCAAGCACAACCTGATGCAACAGCTGTTCCGCCAGACCGTTGAGAGCCTTGATAATCCTGGCGATGATCCGGTCGAAGCCCTGGTACTGAATGCGCTGACCAATACAGACCGTCGTCTGCAACAGGGTAAGAGCGTCACCCCAGCATTTCTGTTTGCAGCATTCCTGTGGTATCCGATGGTCCGTCGGATGGCACAACTACAACGTGAAGAGGGTCTGCCACCGGTTCCGGCGATGCACGAAGCTGCCAACCAGGTTATCGGCGAACAGATTCGCCAGACCGCCATTCCACGCCGCTTCTCCACACCGATCCGGGAGATCTGGGAACTGCAGTTCCGTCTGCCACGCCGTCAGGGCAAACGCGCAGAACGCCTGCTTGAACACCCTCGTTTCAGAGCCGCTTATGATCTGTTGATTCTGCGTGAAAACAGCGGAGAAGATCTCAAGGGACTGGGTCAGTGGTGGACAGACTATCAGGCTCAGAATCCTCAGGCCCGCAACCAGATGACTCGGGAAGCGAATAAGGACGAACCACAAAAACGTCGTCGCCGACGTCGACGCCCGAACAAGAAGCGCACAGAGCAACAGCCTAAGCAAGACTAAAGGCAGGGTTAAAGAGCAGAAATGAACAGACAAGATCCTGCTCTCTGATCCCTCAGACTGGTAGCGTTTCAGCCCCGTTTACTTCAACAGGTACTATTCTATGAGTGTGTCTTCTGAATGGATTCGCTGCTATATCGGTCTGGGCAGCAATCTGGAAAATCCAGTCACCCAGGTAGCCACTGCGCTACTGGAACTTGAACGTCTGCCCCAGTGCCGTAATCTGGAACACTCCAGCCTCTATCGCAGCGATCCGGTCGGCCCGCCGGGTCAGCCGGACTACATCAATGCCGTTGCCAGCATCGAAACCACTCTCGAGCCACTGGCACTGCTGGACGCCCTGCAATCGATTGAGCAGGAACACCAGCGCGTACGTATACAACACTGGGGCCCGCGCACACTCGATCTTGATCTGCTGCTTTATGGTGATCAAACCATTGAGTGCGAACGCCTTACCGTGCCCCACGCCTTTCTGCGCGAGCGCAATTTTGTACTCTACCCTCTGGCGGAGCTCAGCCCTGAACTGTCGCTTCCTGATGGCAGATCAATGGACGCACTACTGAAAGCTTGCGCCATCGATACGCTGGAAAGAATTTAACAGCGCATTCTCCTTAGCAGACAAAAGGTTATTTCGTTTTTGCTGCTTAGCACAATAGAGAATAGTTAAACCCGGTGGGCATAGGTATAATCCCCACCCGTGTGAGTAACAAAATACAGGTTCTCTTATGAGCAACATTACCCTACATACGCTAATGGCACGAAAACAGGCCGGTGAGAAATTTGCAGTTCTGACTGCATATGATGCCTGTTTTTCCCACCTTATCAGCACCGCTGGTGTTGAGGTGATGTTAGTGGGCGACTCTCTGGGCATGGTATTGCAGGGCAATGACAGCACACTGCCGGTCTCCGTAGAAGAGATGGCTTACCATACCGCTGCAGTTAAAGCAGGCAATCAGGGCTCAATGATCATGGCAGACCTGCCATTCATGAGTTACGGCACGCCGGAACAGGCAATGGACAGCGCGGCTGCACTGATGCAGGCCGGTGCCCATATCGTCAAACTGGAAGGCGCCGCCTGGCTGGATGAAACCATCAGCCTGCTGGCTGAGCGCGGTGTACCTGTCTGTGCTCACCTGGGCCTGACCCCACAAACCATCAATATGCTAGGTGGGTACAAGGTACAGGGCCGCGATAATAAAGTCGCCAAGCAGATGATCGAAGACGCCGTACGTCTGGAACAAGCCGGAGCAGCCATGTTACTGCTGGAGTGTGTTCCATCACTACTGGCACGGGAAATCACTCAGGCCGTGGACATTCCTGTGGTGGGCATCGGCGCAGGTCCTGATACCGACGCGCAGGTGCTGGTAATGCACGATATGCTGGGTATTACTCCGGGCCGCAAGCCTCGCTTTGTGAAGAACTTCCTGACAGACAGCGGTGATATCGCTGGTGCATTCAAAGCTTACGCTGATCAGGTAAAAGCCGGCACATTCCCGGGACCGGAACACGGATTCGAGTAAATTATGCAGACAATTACTTCTATCGCTGAGTTACGCGAAGTACTCGGTGCAGAGCGTCGTGCGGGTAAACGAATCGGTCTGGTACCGACCATGGGTAACCTCCACGAAGGTCATATCCAGCTGGTTCACCAGTGCAATGACAACAGTGATATCACTGTTTCCAGTATTTTCGTCAATCCACTGCAGTTTGGTGAAAACGAAGATCTGGACGCTTACCCGAGAACACTGCAAGCGGATCAGCAAAAGCTTGAAGCCGCAGACTGTGACTATCTGTTCGCCCCTAATATCGAAGAGATCTACCCTAACGGCCAGGTCATTCAGACTCAGGTCGAGGTACCGGGTATCTCCGATATTCACTGTGGCGCAACCCGTCCGGGTCATTTCCGCGGTGTCGCAACAGTCGTCTGTAAACTGTTCGGGATCGTGCAGCCGGATGTCGCTATCTTTGGCGAGAAAGACTTCCAGCAACTGATGGTCATCCGTCGCATGACTGAAGATCTGTTCCTGCCGGTTGAGATTCAGGGCTCACCGATTGCCCGGGCCGATAATGGCCTGGCACTCAGTTCCCGCAATGGCTACCTGAGCGAAACAGAGCTGGCTGTCGCACCAGCCCTTAACAGCACCATTCGTGAAACCGTCTCCCGGATTGAAGCAGGCGAGCGGGATTACGCAGCACTGGAAGAAGCGGCACAGGCAGCACTGGAAGAAAGTGGATTCCAGCGAGATTACTACCGCATCTGCCGTCGCCACGATCTGCAGTCACCGTCCACCGAAGACACCGAGCTGGTACTGATCGCTGCGGCTTACCTTGGTAAAGCCCGCCTGATCGACAATATGGTAATCGATATCTGATCCGGATATCTGCCATCAGCACATTAGAACGCCGTCCCTGAAAGACGGCGTTTTTGGTTTCTGCTTACACCTTAAGTCGCCTTGGTTAATTATCCACCAGCTGCTAGTTTTCTATTTCTGTTCGGGTTAAGGAACCTGCGAATAAGTCATACACACCTCTGGCTTTCAGAGCGATTCGAGCTCCCGACAACGATTACAGGCATGCTGGTTGCCTGTCGAAAATCGTTAACACAGAGATCGGATTGCTCTGTAAGCCCCGAAGGGCGGGCGCTAAAGCCGCCTTCTACAGTGTCAGCGTGCTTGAAAAGGGTTAACCATTTCCTGCTCACGCTTTCGCGTATAAGACGGCTTTATCGTCCCGCAGAGAAAGTGTATGACTTGTTCGCAGGTTCCCCAATACCAGCCAACCTGACAGGTATATTGCAGTTGCCCTGTCTCTGTGTTGTACTGCACTGCACAATGAAATAATTATAACGCTGCAAAGTGGTTCTGGCGGGTCTCTGACTGTATCTGCCATAAAACGGTCACAGCCGTGATCTACACTCTTGTAGCATTCAGACAAGCAAGAGGAATAATCATGCGTGATGTTGTTGTAGTAGCTGCCGGTCGTACGGCAATCGGTGCTTTCAATGGTACTCTGGCGTCTGTTGCTGCCAGTGATCTTGGCGCGACTGTAATTAAAGGCCTGCTGGAAAAATCCGGCGTACCGGCTGATCAGGTCGATGAAGTTATTCTGGGTCAGGTACTGACCGCCGGTTGTGGCCAGAACCCTGCCCGTCAGGCGTCTATCAATGCAGGTCTGCCGATCGAAGTTTCTGCAATGACCATCAACAAGGTATGCGGCTCCGGTCTGAAAGCGATTCAGCTGGCGACTCAGGCGATCCGTTGTGGCGATGCAGAGATCATTATCGCTGGCGGTCAGGAAAACATGAGCTCATCTGCTCACGTACTGCCAAACTCCCGTAACGGTGCCCGCATGGGTGACTGGAAACTGGTTGATACCATGATCAAAGATGGTCTGTGGGACGCATTCAACGACTACCACATGGGTATCACCACCGAGAACATCGTTGAAAAATACGGCTTCACCCGTGAAGAGCAGGATGCTTTCGCCGCAGCGTCTCAGAACAAAGCAGAAGCAGCACAGAAAGCCGGAAAGTTTGACGAAGAAATTATCCCGGTTGTGATTCCACAGCGTCGTGGTGATGATGTTGTATTCGATACCGATGAGCAACCACGCCACGGTGTAACCGCTGAAGCGCTGGGTAAACTGCGCCCGGCATTCAAGAAAGACGGTTCTGTTACCGCCGGTAACGCTTCCACGATCAACGATGGCGCTGCTGCAGTAATCGTATGTTCTGCAGAGAAAGCAGCTGAACTGGGTCTGCCAGTACTGGCAACCATCAAAGCTTACGCCAATGCAGGCGTTGATCCGTCCATCATGGGTACTGGTCCTATCTGCGCTACGCAGAAGGCGCTGGAGAAAGCTGACTGGTCTGTATCCGATCTGGATCTGGTAGAAGCTAACGAAGCCTTCGCCGCACAGGCAATGTCTGTAAACAAGGATCTGGGCTGGAACACCGACATCGTTAACGTAAACGGCGGTGCGATTGCACTGGGCCACCCAATCGGCGCTTCAGGTTGCCGTGTATTCGTATCCCTGCTGCACGAAATGGCACGCCGCGATGCGAAGAAAGGCCTGGCAACCCTGTGTATCGGTGGCGGCATGGGTACTGCGCTGGCGGTTGAGCGATAAGCACATTCAGGCACTGAAAAAACGCGGCACTTGCCGCGTTTTTTATGTCTGAATGTCGTGGCTCGTGGCTCGTGGCTCGTGGCTCGTGGCTCGTGGCTCGTGGCTCGTGGCTCGTGGCTCGTGACGAAAAAAATGCCTTTAACTATGTAGGGTGCAATAGCGACAGCGTATTGCACCATCAGAAACCGGTGCGTTATAACGCACCCTACTTGCAACTATATTTTCAAATGTTAAAGAAATAACCTCATCTCTCTCAATCCTATATCTTTCGTTTACCTTTAAACGTATAAAGAAATTTATGAACAAGATGTATGCGGAAACCTCTATATTTGCCGCCCCTGCGATTATCTTAGCCTCGGGGCATTTTTATGCAGGAATAGGATCATTAGTTGTTCTTTGCACTATTTATTTTCTTTCAGGCGGAAAATATAAAGCACTCAACTTCGATGGAAAACTATTGCTTCGAGCGATAACAATACTTCTATACGGCCTGGCTATAGGCGCTCTTGATGACCCAACTTATGAAATGATGGCTTTGATAGTATTCATCCCAATAGCCTTTTGCATATTCAGGCCCGTTGAGAAAAATCTTAAACAGCTAAAAGATCCTTAATAATACCATTAGCCTCAAAGATAGTTCCGCTCTTTCCAGCAAGCGGCTAACAGCCGCGTCGAGCGAGCCTCGTTTACGAGGCGGTCTAGCTAGTCTGGCTGCGCCAGACGGTCTCGCCACGCATAGCAACGGCTACGCCGTCGCTATAGCCCCTTTCCCAACCCCTTCAAACGCTCGCACCATCACTTCCCGATCAGGATGCGCCGCTTTCACCTGCTCTGCCAGATGGCAGGCAATCTGTTCGACGGTGGTTTCGGTGTCAATCAGGTAGCAGTACTCTGTCGGTAGACGGATCTCGAACTCGCCCTGTGGCGCATCATAACGATAGTGATGCTCAGACGTCGGCTCAGACACAAGATGATTACGGGTGCCGATATAAATATCGCGGTAGGTGTCAGCCCATTGCTGCTCAACCGCGACATCGCGTTGTCCGTCCAGGAAAATCTCGATCTTTGAACGGTGACCGTGAGCAATACGCTGACAGTTACCATCATGCTGTTGCAGGCCGTGACTGTAGTGATAGAAAGCACCGCTGATCGATTCCGGCACAAAGCTAATCTCCAACCCCTTCACTTCCTCCGGAAACAGCGCCAGCAGCTGAGATTTACACCACTGCGCCAGAGTCTGTTCATTCACTTCGTCCAGATCCACCAGCACGATGGCCTGCTCCGGTGAACGACAGAAAAATTCGCCACCCTGCGGATACTGCCAGGTTACTGCGGTTTCACCTTCAGCCTCAGTGATCGTCAGACGCTGCATACCGGTCGGCACCACCAACGCGTGATCAATACAGTTATCGAACCACTGTTTCACGGCTTTTTTCACGATACCAAAATCACAGATCATACCTTGCTCGTTGAGACTGCCATCCAGCACCAGTTGCACCAGCCACGACTCACCCAACAGGCCGCGCTGAGGATGCAGGTAGGAGAAATCGACATTGGTCAGGTTATCAACAAACAGTTTCACAGAGATTCACACAGTAATTTATCAAATTGGTCGGGTATTCTAGCGGATCAGACCGCCCATTTCACTGCTACAGTGACAGTCTCTAATGTATACTAGCGGCTTTTCTTTAAGAGCAAATGTAACCAACGATGCGTCTGGATAAATATCTCAGTCAGGCTACCGGCCTGCCCCGCAGTCTGATCAAGCGGCAGATCAAGTGTAAGAATGTCGAAGTGAACGGTCAGATCAACCAGGATCAGGGCTACCGGGTACAGGCCGATGATGAAATATTACTCGAAGGCCGTGAGATTCTGCCACCGGGCCCTAAATATCTGATGCTGAATAAGCCGGAAGGTACTGTGTGTGCGACCGAAGATAGCGAGCACCCAACCGTGATCGATCTGCTGGACCTGGAGAATATCCGCAACATGCATCCGGCGGGCCGACTGGATATCGACACCACCGGCCTGGTACTGATTACCGATGATGGTAAGTGGTCACACCGGGTCACTTCTCCCAAGCATCGCTGCGATAAAGTCTATTTTGTTACCACTGCTGATCCGATCGAGGAAAGTTACATCGAACAGTTCGCCAACGGTATCGAGCTGCGCAACGAAGACCAGCCAACGCTACCTGCAACACTGGAGATTATCTCTGACACCGAAGCACGGGTTACCCTGCAGGAAGGTCGCTACCATCAGGTAAAGCGGATGTTCGCTGCGATGGGTAACAAGGTGATCGGCCTGCACCGTGAACAAATCGGCAGCATTGTGCTGGATGATGAGCTGGAACCGGGCGAATACCGTTTTCTGACCGCTGAAGAGGTAGCCTCAGTCTGATGAAAGACGCGGCATTTGAACTACTGAAACCAGAACTGGATAAAGCACCAGAATCCAGTCTGTGGATCGCCGATGAGAACCTGCTGAATCAGCTCAGCCGGGTTAACCACAACGTTCATGTAATCACCAACCGCTACGATCTGATGCAACAGCTGCAGCAGGCTGGCTGGAATACGGTTTTTTCCGACTTCGATTTTAGCGAAATTGCAGACCACTCCATCAACCGGATCGTCTATCGGGTGTCAAAAGAAAAGCCGGTGGTCCACCATGTCATCAATCAGGCGATCCGGATTCTGAAGCCCGGCGGCGAACTTTGTATTGCCGGATTGAAAAACGAAGGCATCAAAACCTATCTCGATAAAGCTAAGAAGCTGTTTGCCGGCCAGATCGAACTGGTGAAATCGGACAAAAACACCTGGATGGGGATTCTGCAGTCTCCGGGCGAAGCCGACACCGAACTGCTTGAAGATCAGCGCTATGCTGAGCTGCGCGAAGTAGCGGCAGACGAACACTACGGATACCAGAGTAAGCCCGGCGTCTACGGCTGGAATAAGATCGACAGGGGAAGCGCCTACCTGGCTGAAGAGCTACCACGCTTTCTTGATTCAATGACGACAACACCTGACTCGATTCTGGATCTTGGCTGCGGCTATGGCTATCTGTCGCTGCAGTGTGCGACGCTCCTGCCGAACACCAGGATCACCGCCACCGATAATAACGCCGGCGCAATCAGAGCCTGCCAGGCTAACTTTGTTCAGGCAGGTATTCAGGGCGAGGTAATTGCCGACAATTGCGCTGAAGAGATTTCAGAAAAGTACCCGATGGTCATCTGTAATCCGCCCTTCCATCAGGGTTTCAGTACCGATGGTGATCTGACCGATCGTTTTATTGCCAGTGCTCATCGGCATTTGCAGCCGGAAGGGATAGCAGCCTTTGTCACCAACCTGCACATCCCGCTGGAACGAAAAGCGGCACGGTGGTTCAAAAAGATCGATATCGTTGCCGATAATGGTAACTTCAAACTTATTCGGCTGGCACAGCCAAAATAACCTTTTAACAAAGCAGCATTACGACTTTCTCTGTTTTCAGGAGCCAATATGGTCCCCACGTATCTTAAACAAACCTGGTACTTTTTCCGCGCCAATCTGGGAGCGATCATGCAGATCCAGCTGCCCTTTATTATTCTGATCACCCTGATCAGCATGAGCGCAATGGAATCGATGGATACAGAGAATCCGCAGATGAACAATTCTATCGCCATGTTCTATATCTGCAGCCTGATTCTGCTGCCATTGTATGCAGGCGCGACCATTGCTTATCTGGAGTCGGTCGTCAGGGATAAGCCGATCAGTACAATGGCCGCTCTGAAGATCGGTATGAGCCGCTGGGGCTCTTTATTTCTGGCCAAGATTATTGGTGCGTTCGGTATCGTAATGGGGCTGTTTCTGTTCTTTGTACCCGGCATCTATCTACTGATTCGCTGGGCCTTCGCTGAGTATCACTGCATTATCGATAAAGACTCACCGGTGGACGCTCTGCGTAACAGCTGGCACGACACCTCAGACTTCTTCTGGCCGCTCCTGAACGGTCTGGCAGTGCTGTTCGTAATTCTGTTTGGCGCTAACGTAATCCTGGAAGGTATCCTCACCAGCGCAGGCCTGATGTCGACAGCAGTACGTGCGGTAATGGACGTCGTATTCGGCTTTATGAACTGCCTTTACACCATCTACGGTTTTCGCCTTTATTGCTTAATGAAAGAAAAAACGAAAGCAGAGTAAGTGTACATTTCTACAGCAGCACAGGAAGGCTCTGGCCTGTAAGCTTTCATGAATAACAGCACCTTTTCACACCAGACTGTTCAAGAGTAGTCACCTTCTCTTACAAACGCTTACGAAGCCAATACATAACTACTACATACAACAGAGTGCAGGTAAGCAACCATCTATGTACCGAATGAAATTTTTGAGGTACAAGAAAAGTGAATGCAATAAAAGTGCTAGGGCTGACGGTCATAAGTGGGTGTTTTCTCTCCGCTCATACACAAGCCATCGCGGCTCCCAGTGACGATTTTGGAACTGAGATCAGCTTATCAACAGACAATCAGTCAAAATCTGATATAGAAGGGCAAAATAATACCTTTTCAATGCGCTCTTCCACTTTTTCCCTTAACCATAGCATGCCGATCCATAATCAGGACGTGCTTTATATGGGATTTGAGGCTCAACAATTTGACATAAAAACCCAGGCGTTAATACCCGGCACGCAGGCCAGGGTTCCAGATAAAATCAGTGGCGCCAGCATCAATTTAGGATGGATGCACGCTATGGATAACGACATGTCATTAACTGTCGAAGGCAATGTCGGATCCTTAAGCGATAAGCCTTTTTCAGGTAGCAATTCTCTTAGTTATTCTCTAACCGGCATGCTAGAAATACCTTCCGGGGAACGTAATGCCTGGGAACTCGGACTTGGACACGCCAACGAATACGGGAGCAGTGAAGTAGTGCCAATACTAGCTTATCAGTGGAATCCCAGTGATACTTTTCAGGCAAGAATAGGACTGCCGTTTATCGAAGCTACCTGGCAACCCCATGAGCGCGTCGAACTATTCGCTGCAGGGGGAGAAGGACAAATCGAACTTAGCAGCACTTTTTATATTAGCGAAAACACGGCTTTATTCGCAGGTTACAAAGAGAGAAGCTGGAGCGCACGACGGGCAGCACGAACTAATGATGAGGCTTTGTTAAATTTCGAGCAGAAAGAAACCAGCATCGGCATCTCCCAAAACTTTGACCCGTTCACTGTATCACTCATGGCAGGACGAACCAGCGGCACCAAATTCAGCGAAAGCAAAGATGACGACAAAGGCTCATCCAACCGACTTGATATAGACGGATCTAATTTTATCCGCCTGTCAATAAGCACCGACTTTTAAGCAGGCCAAAGGCTAATGTCAAAAAGTACCATTTTCTTTATCGGGGGAATTTTAACCATTTCAGGTTGCATTTCAGCCCCTCAGGGTGAGCCTATCAGGTTTACACAAAAGGTTGACGTTTTCGGTGTGAGGGTAATCGCTACTCATTCAGTACCCCAAGAAAAGCTCTTACATGCAGCGAATGTACTGGCTGAGTACCTTGACAATGATGAGGATGGGCAACCGGATAACATCAGTGTGCTCCAGGCAATGATTCAAAACCGCGCAACCCTGGTGATGGCATACGATCCTGAAGAGATTCAGTGGCTGAATCCTGACCATCTGAATACACAATACGCTCAGGATCTTTATGCAACTGAAGTGCACCCAATGGGCGCAGCAAAAGGCCACTTTGACGGCGCCCTCGAAGAAGTACTTCACCTGATAAGCTTCGCAGGCTACGAAGCAGCCTACCCGGACACGTTTAGCTCAACCCCCGGCACACCCGTCGCTAAAGCTATGGACGCTGCCCGCGGAGGACACTTCAAACAGGTCCCAAGGTACTACCCTGATTCAGCCTGGTACAGCTACAACGACCAAACCTGCAATTACAAGTGTCAGGTAGGAGAGTACATTTACTGGGGGCTAACTTCTATGCTAGGGGCGCAAGATTACCCTTGGCGAAAAAATGAAATCGCCGACGAATGGCGATTAGCAACGCCTACCGCATTCAAAAACACCGATCAGCAACTTTATGCACTGCTGACAGACCCGCGGTATCGTTTTCCAACCCGGCTACCGGATGGGGTGTACACTGCACACTCGCTCCGCATCGAAACCATCAAACGAAAGATACTAAGCGAATGAAACGTAACTTAATGCTTCACACAACCTGTTTGGTACCTGTACTTTTAACCTGTGCAATAGCAGCTTGTACTGTAGCCCCCCAACACATGACCAGACACTCGATTCAGGGGCAGACTCTTGCCGACGAAATTGAAACAGCGCTAAGAGGATACAAAGTTATTTTTGCCTCCGAAAGCCCGCATTCAGACGGGGCAGACATCTGGCTAAGCAATGTCGATGGCAGCCATGCACGCAACCTTACCTCAGTTTCAGGGGGCTACAACCTTTATCCAGAATGGGGGCCAAAGGCGCAGTTTGTATATTACACCAGCAACGCGCATAACCCAGAAAATGGCGCAATGGAACTATATCAGGTAAACGTAGAAGGCTCCCCCCGGCCCCAGCAACTTTCAAACTTTGGCCGAGAAGTACGCTCTATTGCTGTATCTCCTGATAATCAACTTATTGCTCTCGGGATAATGAGTGGGGCAGTTGCGATGGGGGATGATCTAAGCGAGTTCAGCTCAGACCTGTTTATACTGCCACGCGCTATACTCGATAAAGCATTAGCCAGAAAGAAAACAGTGACTCTAGATGATCTAACCTTATTGCTGCATGAGGATCAGGATAAACATGTTTGGCATGAACAACCCCACTGGAGACCATCAAACAACGCTGACGGCAATTTGCTGGCATATACACGGACGATCGGTTATGACACTTTTCTTGAACGTGATCAGATCTGGCTTATACGTGCTGATGGCAGCAACAACACATTACTCGCCGATGGCGAAAGTATGCCCCGCTGGACTTCAGATGGCCAATTCATAGCAACACATGGAATGTCTGTAATTTCAGCCAACACGAGCGAAGTCCGCACACTGCAGATTGACAATTTGCCCAGCGATGCAGGGGCCGCTTCGCTATCTCCAGATGGGCAATTTGTTCTGTTTGAAAATGATGACCATGGGCGTAAAGCAGGTATAGCAAAAGTGTCATATTTGCAAGACGGGTTTCAAAACCCCTACATTTTACTCAATGAAGCACTGTCGGCCTATGAACCACGCTGGTCCCCGATTCCGCTAGATACAAATCAATAAATCCAATCGTCATTCTCAGAACAACCAACGAACAGTTCATAACTGCCCCGGGCTCTGTCCGGGGTTCTTTCGTTGCCCCCTCTCCTTCGGGCCGAAGCAGACCACAGATACACTGACAAACAGGTTACGTGCATTCTTAAAATGAACGAGGATTCCGCACCTATCAGTTAACCCAGTCACTAACTCTGTAAAACCAATAGGCTGCTAAGTGGAAGAAGCCGACTAATTGGAGGCTGATACTTTAGGCAGGCGTGTGGCCTATGCCAACTATATGCATGAAGCCTGTACGGCAGGCGCCCGGCGTTCATCCCGCAACTGGCTGACCCAGCGCCGCAATACATTTTCATTAAGCCCTAACGAACGGGCCGCCTCAGGTACAGAATAATTCTGATCTAATACCAGGCTGGCAGCTTCAAGCTTGTACTCAGGAGTATACGATCGACGTTTATTGGTCATTGAACACCTCTTCTATGGCAGTACTTTACCACCTTAAATGGTGTCTGGAATCATTAGACCACTACAGTGTAAATGGGCTCGTCATGAGAAGACTTAAGCGTAGACTTCCTGACTACTTAGGCGAAGGCTTAGCCGCAAAATGAATTTCAGGTAATTGAACTATAAAACGTGCACCACCAAGAGGGCTGCCCTCTACCCAGACACGTCCGGAACAGCGCTTAACAACACTCTTAACGATTGCCAATCCCAGACCGAAGCCATCAGTGTATAGATTACTGGATTCGTCAAGGCGTGAAAAGGGTAAAAAAATCCGATTGCGCTCTGCTGGAGGTATTCCCGGGCCGTCATCATCAATAATTAACTGATAATCAGAGCCGTTCCTCATGCTGCTAATACAGATTTGACTGTCTGCATAGTTAAGTGCATTTTTTATTAAATTATCAACAACCAACTGCCAGTATATTTCAGACACACAAAGTACCGTTTCACTCTTCAGCTGCTTTATTACCTCTATGGAACTGTCATTACACAGCAACTTTACCCGGAATGAGACAAAGTCGTCAGCTGAAAATGGCGGAAAAGGAGGGAGAGGCGTTGCGCCGCTAACCTTACCAAAGGTAAGTACGCTACTGGTCATCACTGTCATTTCGGAGATGTAATTATCAATATCCTTAGTCAGCGCGCAAGATTGTTCATCCAGGTTTCGGGTATCAATCATTCCCAGCGCTAAACGCATACGGGTCAGAGGGGTCCGCAGTTCGTGGGCGATAGCATGAGTGATGGCACGTTGATCATCCAATGATGATTGCAATTGATCGGACATTTGATTCAATGAGCAAGCCAGACTACCTATAGGCTGTAATGCAGACTCATCTGCTCGCATAGAGAAATCTGTTTTACCATAAGCAATAGCGACTTTAACTAACTGCCGAACAGGTCTTTCAATTCCCCTTGAAACCCAGAATACCACGAGCGCAATACCTATCACCAAAATGACCAGAATGGCCATCAGAAATAGTACATCGAGATTATCTTCATAACTCTCAAAATTGTCGTCATATACAGTTTCATCCTCGACCAAGGGCAAAGATCTTATCAGTAAGAAACGATCAGACTCCTGGTTAGGGAACGCAAGTACCTGACTTACCTTATCGTCAAGGTATAGTGAATTATCTGAAATGCCATCAATTTTTTCATAAGCGGGTAGCATTTTTTGGAATTCAGGTAAGCTAACACTTTCAACCGATAGATAAGCCGCAATCAGAATGGAATATTCAGACGCCTTTGATACCTTTGCTCCATTTTCAAACGACGACATTAAGGGTTCAGCTATACGATTTGCTTCGCGTATAAAACTGTGTTGCCGATGCCGCTCTTCGGCTTTCTCAAGGTAGAATTCAAAAGCAATGACTGCACTCCCAATGCCAATAAAAAATACTATGAACATACCCAGATAAAAACGTACAAATAAAGAAAGTTTCATTGTGTGAAAACCAGCATATAGCCTTTACCACGAACTGTTTTGATGAGAGAGCTTTTACTATCTGTGCATACCAGCTTTTTTCGTATGGATGATATGCGCATGTCGATTGAGCGGTCGAGGCCATCGTATTCGATTCCACGCAGCTGCCGATAGCACTCTTCGCGACTGATAATTTCTCCAGGACTACTAGCCAGCAGTGCCAATAAATCATACTCTGCCGTGGTCAAAGCCACAGCTTGCCCTTGCAAATATACCTCACGGCGCAAGGTGTCTATCCTTAGATTATCGGGAGCAGGTACAGATTCACCATTATAAACTGTATGTGCAGTACGCCGAAGTAATGAGTTAATACGTGCCAGTAATTTCTCTGGGCTAACAGGTTTTTCCAGGTAATCATCTGCGCCAAAATTAAGAGCAACAACTTCGGTAACGTCATTATCACTTGCTGTCAGCATTAATATAGGCGTTGAAAAAAAAGCCCTCACTTGTTTGCAAATATCAATTCCGTTCATGCCTGGAAGCATAATATCAAGGATCAGTAAGTCTGGTTTCTCTTTAATAACTTCAGATAGCGCATTCTTTCCATTATTAACATGTACAACCTGAAACTTTTCACTCTCAAGAAACATGCTGACCAAACGGGCTATTTCCCAATCGTCTTCAACAAGTAAAATCTTCTTCATAATACTCATGATTCTTGTATAGCTGATATCTATTATCAAATTCTAAAAAAGCAAGGGGCTTACGTGTTCGCCCTAACTCTGAGAAACGCCCTTCAGATTTTAAGGGCTACGAGCATTTTTTATAGACTCATCCTAAGCCTCTCTGGTATGCGCCATAACACCTACTCTTCGAGCAGAGCTCTGATATCCGCCTCTATCTGCTTAGCCTGAGGCGTATCGGCGTGCGTCTCTCCGATATACACAGAGCGCACCTGCCCCTGCTTATCGAGAATATAAAAGGTTGGCCAGTAACGATTCCCCATCGCCTGCCAGTAACCGAAGTCATTATCCATCATCACCGGATGATGTAACTTGAACTGCTTCACCTTGACCTCTACGTTCGCCCTGACACGCTCGTGAGAGAATTCAGGGCTGTGGATACCAATCACTGTAAACGCCTCGCCAGCAAGCCTCTGCTCCATCTCACGCATCCAGGGGAAGGAGCGGTAACAGTTCCAGCAGTCGAAGGTCCAGAAATCCAGCAACACCACCTTGCCCTGCAACTGCTCCAGCGTCAGCGGGGGGCTGTTGATCCAGCTCTCAGGATCTGCCTGAGTAAAATCCGGCGCGGGCAGTGGTTTTTCCAACTGAATTGCAAATAGTGCTGAACTCCAGCTCAGCATCAACAGCATAAGACTGCGGGCTATCAACTTCATACTGTACCTCCTGTTTGTATCTGTGACTGTTAGCCGGGATAGCGGTTCACTTCTTTTTCACAGAACAGATAAACAAAACTATCCCCAGAAACAGAGGGACAACACTGTGTATAACCCTGTGAAAACTCATACCAGCCCCGGCACCAGCAGGCTGCAGGAATTGTCGGTTTAATAGACACCCAACCACCACCGCAAAACAGGATAAAAAAGAGCTTGATTTCCTGATGCAAAAGATAGATTATCGATAATCATTCTCATTTGCATCTAAGGAGAGATATCATGGCAGCACTGCGAATCAATGCCTGGCTGGAACGAGCAGAACCGATCATTTCCCTGCACAGCGAAATGTCAAACCATCTGATTGCACAATGGCGTGGAGACGCCGTACAGGAACTGCTTGAGCAGGGCGTAATTACCTGCCAGGAGTTATTTTCAGAGAATCCCAGAGTACAACAACAAGCTGCTCATGAGCTGCTGCTGACAGCCTGCGCCAACTCGCTTTGTGCGAAGAATGGTCCTCAGTGCTTCAGCTGTATCACCAGCCGCCTGCTGCAGAACTTTATGTACACAGATCAGGCAGAATACGGCCGGGAAGGACGCTCGGTGATTGCCGCCTGAACACGCTTCCTGCAGGGAGCCACATAAAGCGATACAGGCGGACTGTCTCAATCATTCTATTCTGATGCCGGGGTGACTTTCTGATAAGCAGAAGTGCCCCACAGAGGCACTGTGGAAAGACTGTGCTTATAACTGCCGCTGGTCTCTTTCGTCGAATAAGACAGGTACATCAGGGTCTGGCTTTCTGCATCAAATATGCGCCGCACCTTCATGCTTTTAAACAGAACGCTCTTGGATTTTCTGAACACGACCTCGCCGGATTTTGAGCGATCAATAGCTGCAATCATCTGCGGCGTGATCTCTCCGGTCTGACGACAGGCAATCGATGAGTCGCTTGGATCAGCAAAATCCAGATTCGCCTCAACGCTGGCGATATGGCAGGTAACTCCGGGTACCTTAGGGTCCACCAGCACATTCAGTTTAATATCCTTGGTGGTCAACATTCCCAGCGACACATCCCCTACCTCATCATCGCTGCAACCGATCAGAGCCAGAGCCAACACGACTGACAGTAGCTTCTTCATTACCATCTCTCCCTATAAATAATGACACACACCGACTTAACCATAGGCGGCAGCCAAAGTATGTAACCAACCTCTGCTCAGGCCGCACGCTGCCAGAAAAGTATACCGAGCCGATACCTGATCAGAGAGCAAAAAAAAGCCCGCTAATGCGGGCTTTTTTTATGCACAGAAGGAATCTTACTCTACAGACTCATCCTGCTCCATATCGCGCATAGTCAGCTTGATACGGCCGCGTGGATCAACGTCCAGTACCTTAACCTTAACCACATCATCCATCTTAATGTAGTCGGTTACTTTCTCGATACGCTTGTTAGCGATCTGAGAGATGTGTACCAGACCATCTTTACCCGGCAGGATGTTAACGAATGCACCGAACTCTTCTATACGAACAACCTTACCTTCGTAGATCTTGCCCACTTCCGCTTCTGCAGTGATCTCTTTCACTTTATCGGTTGCCAGCTTAGCAGCAGCCTTGTCAGCAGCGTAGATGCGTACAGTACCGTCATCTTCGATGTCGATAGTTGCACCGGTTTCTTCGGTCAGAGCACGGATAGTCGCGCCACCTTTACCGATAACGTCACGGATCTTCTCTGGGTTGATTTCCAGTAGAGTCATTGCAGGCGCGTTGTCTGGCAGCTCTGGACGAGCGTAACCGATAACCTTCGCCATCTCTTTCAGGATGTGAGCACGGGCTTCGTACGCCTGCTCCAGTGCGATATCCATGATCTCTTCGGTGATACCGGTGATCTTGATATCCATCTGCAGCGCGGTAACACCAGCTTCGGTACCCGCAACTTTAAAGTCCATGTCACCCAGGTGGTCTTCGTCACCCAGGATGTCGGTCAGAACTGCGAAACGGTCGCCTTCTTTAACCAGACCCATTGCGATACCCGCAACAGGCGCTTTCAGAGGTACACCAGCATCCATCATAGACAGAGATGCACCACACACAGACGCCATAGAGCTGGAACCGTTGGATTCAGTGATCTCAGATACGATACGGATGGTGTATGGGAACTCTTCCTGAGTTGGCAGTACCGCTGCAACACCGCGACGTGCCAGACGACCGTGACCGATTTCACGACGACCGGTTGCGCCCATACGGCCCGCTTCACCTACAGAGTATGGAGGGAAGTTGTAGTGCAGCATGAATGGATCTTTGCGCTCGCCTTCAATCGCATCGATGATCTGCTGATCACGGGCAGTACCCAGAGTACAGGTTGCGATAGACTGAGTTTCACCACGGGTGAACAGTGCAGAACCGTGAGTACCGGACAGAATATCGATCTCAACTTCGATACCACGAACAGTTTTGCTGTCACGGCCATCGATACGTGGCTGACCATCCAGGATGCGACCACGAACAGTTTCTTTTTCCAGAGAGCTGACGATACCGGATACTTCACCGGCAGAAGGCTGACCTTCTTCGTCGCCACACAGTGCTTCAACCGCTTTTTCGCGAGCGGCGCCCAGTGCTGCCTGACGCGCCATCTTGTCTGCAGTCTGGTAAGCAGCAGCGATATCCTCGCCAACCACACCACGAACCTGCTCAATCAGGGCTTCGTTCTTCTCAGCAGGAGACCACTCCCACGCTTCTTTACCGGCTTCAGCAGCCAGCTCGTTGATCGCAGTGATCGCTACCTGCATCTGCTGGTGAGCAAATACAACCGCACCCAGCATCTCGTCTTCAGACAGTTCCTGAGCTTCGGACTCAACCATCAGAACCGCATCAGAAGTACCAGCAACAACCATGTCCAGCATGGAGCTTTGCAGTTCTTCAAAAGTCGGGTTCAGGGAGTAACCAGCATCTTCAGTGTAACCAACACGAGCTGCACCGATCGGGCCCTGGAACGGGATACCGGAGATTGCCAGTGCTGCGGAAGTACCCAGCATTGCAGCGATATCAGGATCGTTCACTTTATCCGCAGACATCACAGTACAGATAACCTGTACTTCGTTCATGTAACCTTTCGGGAACAGAGGACGGATCGGACGGTCGATCAGACGGGAAGTCAGAGTCTCTTTCTCAGAAGGACGCGCTTCACGCTTGAAGAAACCACCCGGGATACGACCTACAGAGTAGTATTTTTCCTGGTAGTGAACAGACAGTGGGAAGAAGTCCTGACCTTCGCGAGCTGATTTAGCGCCCACAACAGTACACAGAACCTGTACACCGCCCATAGTAACCAGTACCGCACCGCTCGCCTGACGAGCTACACGGCCAGTTTCCAGCGTAACTTCGTGGTTACCGAACTGGAACGTTTTAGTAATTGCTTGTGGCATGAATATTTCCTCAATGCAAAATAACAAAACCCTGAATCACACCACACCGGCCTCTTTTAGCCAGTACTCTGATATCCACTATCGATACAGAACACATCAGAGTACAGGCTGGTTGGTATAGTGTCTTTCCAGGGGCTGAAAAGCACCGGGGTCATCAAAGATGACCCCGGAACATTATCTTAGCGACGCAGACCCAGACGCTTGATCAGATCAGCGTAACGGCTAACATCTTTCTTCTTCAGGTAGTCCAGCAGTTTACGACGCTGGTTAACCATGCGGATCAGACCACGACGAGAGTGGTGATCGTGGATGTGACCCTTGAAGTGAGACTGCAGACCAACGATGTTGTGTGTCAGCAGAGCAACCTGAACCTCTGGGGAACCGGTGTCACCTTCGCCGCGAGCGTACTCAGCAACGATCTCAGCTTTTTGTGCAGCAGATAATGCCATTTTAATAACTCCTAAGATTAATATGCACACCACTGATGTGGTGGGTTAAAAGTCGCGTTGGACCGAGCATATTTTCAGTACAACGTCAGATTGCCCGTCACGCTGACCGTGGCAGGCAAATTCTTTACTGGGTACTCATCAGACGCCGTGGCAACAACTGCCCCTGAACGTTGACTTCCCCGATACCCAGAAACCGGTCACTGGCATCATCGATAATGCGTACCAGCTCAGCAGGCTCCGGATTTTCCAGAATCACGGTCTGGCCAAAACAGAGCGTACGGGTCTGCTTTTCAGTCAGACGCAGCTCCGGAGTATCGGCCACCGGACTCCAGGGCGGCAATAATAACTCATCCAGACGCATTTGTATGCTTTCTGGAGTGGCTTCATCACCCATTTCTTCCGCTATTTTTTCCGACAATGCTTCCAGCTCGTCCAGCGGCATCATATTTTCAGCCTTGTACGGTCCGGAATCCAGCCGGCGCAGCATTTTAACATGGGCTCCGCAGCCCAGCATCTCGCCCATATCCTGCACAATCGAGCGGATATAGGTGCCTTTACTGCAACGGATATCCAGATCCACCTCATCGCCACGAAAATCCAGCAGATCGATCTGAAATACAGTCACCTGGCGGCTTTTGACTTCGACCTCAATACCCTGGCGCGCCAGCTTATAGAGTGGCTGACCATTGTGCTTGAGCGCCGAGAACATCGATGGCACCTGAGTGATCTGACCGACAAAATCCTGTTGTAGCAGATCATTAATCTGATCAGCGGTCAGGTTTTCCGGCAGCGGACGTTCCTCAACGATCTCACCATCGGCATCACTGGTATCAGTGCGCTGACCCAGCTTGGCAGTGGTGATGTAACGCTTATCGGCATCCAACAGGAATTGGGAAAACTTGGTGGCTTCACCAAAGCACAGCGGCAGCATACCGGTCGCCAGAGGATCCAGCGCACCGGTATGGCCAGCTTTGGCCGCACCATAGATTCGTTTTACGATTTGCAGCGCCCGGTTCGACGATATCCCACCCGGCTTATCCAGCAGGAAGATACCGTTGACCGGCCGGCCTTTTGCCCGCCTTGCCAAGGGTTACTCCTCGTCCGGGCTCTGATTACGCTTGTCCGCATGGGACGCCTGAATAATCAGATCATTCAGACGACGGCCGCGATCAACGCTTTCATCAAAATGGAACCGCAACTGCGGCATTACCCGCAGCTTGATCAGCCGGGACAGCTGACCACGCAGGAAGCCCGCCGCATTATTCAGAACCTTGAGAGATTCCTTCACTGCGGTGGCTTCATCTTTACCACCCATCGCCATCACGGTGATATAGATATCAGCGTAGCCAAGATCTTTAGCGATCTTGACGTAGCTGATGGTCACCATACCCAGACGCGGGTCTTTTATTTCACGCTGGATCAGCTGGGCCAGATCCTTCTGGATCTGGTCCGCTACCCGTTGTGTACGACTGAATTCTCTTGCCATGCTCTTAGATTCGCACCTTACAGAGAACGCTGAACTTCAACGGTGTCGTAGACTTCGATCTGGTCGCCCACTTTCACGTCGTTGTAGTTCTTCACGCCGATACCACATTCCATACCCTGACGGACTTCGTTAACGTTATCCTTGAAGCGACGCAGGGATTCCAGCTCACCTTCATAGATAACTACGTTGTCACGCAGTACGCGGATACGCTTGTTACGGAACACAGAACCTTCAGTCACCATACAGCCGGCAACTGCACCGATCTTCGGCGCACGGAACACGTCACGTACTTCAGCGATACCAACAATCTCCTCTTTGAACTCTGGAGACAGCAGACCGGTCATCGCCTGTTTCACATCTTCGATGATGTCGTAGATAACGCTGTAGTAACGCAGTTCGATCTCTTCACGCTCAACCACTGCACGAGCCTGAGCATCAGCACGAACGTTGAAGCCGACCATGATCGCGCTGGACGCCAGCGCCAGGTTGGCATCAGTTTCTGCGATACCACCAACACCGCCGGAAACGATGTTCACTTTAACTTCATCGGTGCTCAGATCCACCAGCGAGCTGGTCAGTGCTTCCAGGGAGCCACGTACGTCGGTCTTCAGAACGATGTTCAGAGTCTTCACATCGCCAGCCTGCATGTTCTCGAACAGGTTCTCCAGTTTCGCCTGCTGCTGACGCTGCAGTTTGATCTCACGGTATTTACCCTGACGGAACAGCGCCACTTCACGGGCTTTCTTCTCGTTGGATACTACGGTGAATTCATCACCGGCACCTGGTGTACCGTCCAGACCCAGAATCTCTACCGGGATGGAAGGACCTGCGGATTTAACCGGCTTACCGTTTTCATCCAGCATCGCACGGACACGACCGTACTGCAGACCTGCCAGCACGATATCACCCTGCTTCAGAGTACCGTTCTGTACCAGCAGTGTTGCCACAGGGCCACGGCCTTTATCCAGACGGGATTCAACAACCACACCACGACCCGGCGCTTCAGGAACCGCTTTCAGTTCCAGAATTTCAGATTGCAGCAGTACCGCATCCAGCAGCTCATCGATGCCCTGACCGGTCTTAGCAGACACATTCACAAACTGAACGTCGCCGCCCCAGTCCTCAGGGATAACATCACGCTGTGCCAGCTCGTTCTTAACACGATCCGGATCAGCTTCTTCTTTATCGATCTTGTTAACCGCGATAACCAGAGGTACGCCCGCCGCTTTCGCGTGGTCAACCGCTTCTTCGGTCTGAGGCATTACACCATCATCCGCAGCAACTACCAGGATTACGATATCAGTCAGCTGAGCACCACGGGCACGCATTGCGGTAAACGCTGCGTGTCCAGGCGTATCCAGGAAGCTCACCATACCGTGGCCGGTTTCTACGTGGTATGCACCGATGTGCTGGGTAATACCACCGGACTCGCCGGATGCCACGCGGGTTTCACGAATGTAGTCCAGCAGCGAGGTTTTACCGTGGTCTACGTGACCCATTACGGTTACAACCGGTGCGCGTTCTACTTCATCACCGACAATCGCTTCGCTATCGGAGGTTTCCTGCAGCTGATCTTCAACGGTGTTTTCAGACATGGCTACCGGTGTGTGGCCCATCTCTTCAACCACCAGGGTTGCAGTATCCTGATCGATCACAGAGTTGATGGTTGCCATGGCGCCCATCTTGAACATCACTTTGATCACGTCCGCTGCTTTAACGGACATTTTCTTCGCCAGTTCAGCAACAACGATAGACTCAGGGATCTGAACTTCGTGGATAACCGGAGCAGTTGGTTTCTCGAATGCCTGCACGTTAGCACTGGTCATTGCTTTACGCTGCGGCTTACCGCCAGCACGACGTCCAGCGTCGCGACCGCCAGCCGCTTTACGGCCACCGCGCTTATCGTTACCACCGCCTTTACGACCAGCAGAAGGCTTGTCCTGGTTACGGAAGTTCTTCTCCCGTGCAGGTTTAGCTCGTTCCTGCTGCTGAGTATTCGTTTTAGCCTTAGCTTCTTCCTGCGTTTTCTTAGCCGCTTCAGCTGCTTCACGGTCAGCCTTGGCTTTAGCGTCGGCTTCAGCTTTCTCACGCGCTTCTTCGCGTTGTTTCTCCTGAGCTGCCTGCAGTTCAGCATCGCGACGAGCCTGCTCGTCCAGCTCCGCCTGCAGGTTAGACTGAGGTGCATCCTTCTGCGCCTCGTCTTCCACTTCAGAACGCTTCACGTAGGTACGCTTCTTACGCACTTCAACATTGATCGTTTTCTTACCGGAAGCACCCGCCACTTTAATCTGGCTGGTTGTCTTACGCTTCAGGGTAATTTTCTTCGGCTCACCGTCGGTTTTTTCACCGTGGCTGCGCTTCAGATGATCCAACAGCTTCTGACGCTCATCTTCGGTAACGGATGCGCTTACATTTTTACCTGCGATACCGGCTTCTTTCATCTGCGTCAGCAAACGATCAACGGGAACGCCAACTACTTCGGCAAGTTGTTTTACTGTGACTTCTGCCATCTGGGTTAATCTCCTCCGTTGATTACTCTTCGTCCGCAAACCATGGTGCACGGGCTGTCATAATAAGCGCCGCTGCTTTCTCTTCATCCAGCTCTTCAATATCCAGCAGGTCTTCTACTGCCTGCTCAGCCAGATCTTCCATGGTTACGATACCTTTACTCGCCAGCACGAATGCCAGGTGACGCTCCATACCGTCCATTTCCAGCAGATCCTGTGCAGGCTCAGCACTTTCCAGTACCTCCTCATCAGCGATCGCCAGGTTCAGCAGAGCATCTTTCGCGCGGTTTCGCAGTTCTTCAACGATATCCTCGTCGAAGCCTTCAATTTCAAGCATCTCGTCAACCGGTACATAAGCCACCTCTTCCAGAGAGGTAAAGCCTTCATCAACCAGTACTTCTGCAACATCGTCATCGACGTCCAGATGCTTGATAAAGATTTCCAGAATTGAACCGACTTCAGATTGCTGCTTCTCCTGAGCTTCCTCTTCAGTCATGACGTTCAGTTTCCACTCGGTCAGTTCAGAAGCCAGACGCACGTTCTGACCGCTACGACCGATCGCCATTGCCAGATTTTCCTCAGCAACAGCGACATCCATTGAGCGGGTTTCTTCATCAACAACAATAGAAACCACCTCGGCAGGCGACATTGCGTTGATTACCAGCTGCGCCGGGTTATCGTCCCACAGCACAATATCCACACGCTCGCCGCCCAGTTCGTTAGAAACGGCCTGAACACGTGCACCACGCATCCCCACACAAGCGCCAACCGGGTCGATACGACCGTCGTTGGTTTTCACTGCGATCTTGGCACGGGAACCCGGATCACGAGAAGCGCCACGGATCTCAATCACTTCTTCAGAGATCTCTGGTACTTCGATACGGAACAGTTCAATCAGCATCTCAGAGCAGGTACGGCTCATAATCAGCTGAGGACCACGACCTTCGGTGCGGATCTCGTTCAGTACTGCACGTACACGGTCACCCATACGGAATGCTTCGCGTGGCAGCAACTGATCACGCGGCAGCACAGCTTCTGCATTGTTACCCAGATCAACAATAATGTTGTCGCGCGTCACTTTCTTTACAGAACCGGAAATCAGTTCACCCAGACGGTCGCTATACAGCGCAACTACTTTGGCACGTTCTGCTTCACGAACCTTCTGTACGATAACCTGCTTTGCCGTCTGCGCCGCGATGCGACCAAACTTAACAGACTCAACCTGCTCTTCATGGATATCACCAGGCTGCAGGCTGGTGTCGATCTCTTCCGCTTCTTCCATGGTCAGCTCAGTACCCAGCATTGGTACTTCTTCGTTGCTTACCACTTTCCACTGACGGAACGTCTCATAGTCGCCGGTAGCGCGATCGATAACGACACGAATATCTGCTTCTTCGTCGTAGCGCTTCTTGGTCGCTGTTGCCAGCGCCAGCTCAATCGCCTCGAAGATGACTTCTTTGGAGACATCCTTCTCGTTAGAAACCGCTTCTGCAACCAGTAGAATCTCTTTATTCATACAACTGCCCCAACCTCAATATTGAATTCTTCTCTGCTCTCAGAACTGAGGAACAATGTTTGCTTTTTCGATATGGTCGATCGGCAACAGGTATTCATCCTGATCAACCACCAGCACAATATCTTCATCTTCGATACCGTTCAGCACGCCTTTGAATTTACGGCGTCCATCAAACGGCATACGCAGTTTCAGCTGTACCACATGACCGATATAGGCCTGGTACTGCTCCAGCGTAAACAGTGGACGATCCATACCCGGAGAGGAAACTTCCAGGGTGTACTCGCCACTGATTGGATCTTCAACGTCAAGGATACCGCTCACCTGACGGCTTACTTTGGCGCAATCCTCAACATCAATACCCGCTTCGGCATCGATATAGATACGCAGCATGCTGTGACGCCCCTGCGATAACATTTCGATACCCCAGAGCTGATAACCCAGTGCAACCACTGAAGGCTCAATCAACTCGTGTAAAACATTCATCTTTGCTGACACGCAAAACCTCTGAAAACGCTTGCTTGGCAAACAAAAAATGGGTCAAAGACCCATTTCCACGTGCGATCTGCCAGATCGCAAGTACGAAAAAGCCCCATAAAGGGGCCAATCAACGTACTACTTGATCGACAATTTCAGCCAACAAACAACCTGTTACACATTGCTGAAATTGGACTCAGGATATGGCGCTCGTCGCCGCACTATCCTGCCGGACCGCAATCCGGTTGCTTTCTGAAATTGGTAGCGGGGGCCAGATTTGAACTGACGACCTTCGGGTTATGAGCCCGACGAGCTACCAGGCTGCTCCACCCCGCACCAGAAAACGCGGAGAATTATACTCGCCAAGGCAAATCAGTTCAAGGACTGATCAGCACCAAAGAGAATATAGTGGCGAGTGGCGAGTGGCGAGTGGCGAGTGGCGAGTGGCGAGTGGCGAGTGGCGAGTGGCGAG
>JAOXSA010000131.1 GCA_025800245.1 Amphritea sp.
CTGATCGGTCAGCTTTGTGGTGATATTGTAAGGCTGCCACAGGGGGAATTTGAGATTGTCGATATCTGTTGATTACAGTCGTATCTGTACAGTTTCAGATCAGTATTTTCTGGCAGGGTAAAGACTGGCTGGAAACATAAGGAAAACCGATGGAACAGAATTACTGGCTGACACTGGATGAGGTTCACGGTCTCTCCCGGGAAGCGGCTGAGGCGTGTGGGGCCAGCCCGGAAAATGCCTGTGCTCTGGCCGCTTCCATAGCCGCGGCTGAAGCAGAAGGTAACCGTAATGTCGGATTGGCTCACTTGCCGGATTACTGCGATGGGATGCTGGCCGGTCGTATCAATGCCGATGCAGTGGCTACTTTTGAGCAATCTTCTCCGGTTCTTTTTCGTCTTAATGCTCATTCGGGTCTGGTGCATCCTGCCTTTGACCAACACTACGATACGTTTCTCACGGCAGCCAGAACCTATGGCATAGCCGCTTTTTCTGTCAGTAATGCGTTTACCTGTGGGGTGGTTGGCTATTTTGTCCGGCGTCTGGCCGATGATGGTCTGATCGCTCTGGCGGCATCCAATGCCGGGCCCGCGAAGGTGACGGTCCCCGGAGCCTGTAAGCCGGTATTTGGCACTAATCTGATGGCGTTTGCGGTACCCGGCAATAGTGGTGCGGCGATGGTTATCGACCAGTCTTCCAGCGCGACGGCTTTTGTTAATGTGCGTGCAGCCAGTGAGGCGGGTGAACAACTCCCACAAGGCTGGGCTGTGGATGCGGAAGGTAAGCCTACTCAGGATCCTGATGCTGCATTGGAAGGCGCGTTGCTCGCTTTCGGGGGCTACAAGGGTACCAATATCGCGCTGATGGTAGAGATGCTGTCGGCGGGATTGACC
>JAOXSA010000166.1 GCA_025800245.1 Amphritea sp.
CGTCAGCAGTTTGCTCAGGTAACAAACCCACCTATCGATCCGCTGCGTGAAGCGATCGTTATGTCGCTAGAGACATGTCTGGGGCGTGAGCAAAATGTCTTTGAAGAGACGCCACAGCATGCTCGCCGTGTGATCTTAACAACGCCGGTTCTTTCTGCGTCTAAGTTCCGCCGCCTGCGTGATAATACGGTTGAGGGCTTTGAGGTCGCGACGATCGATCTTAACTATGACCCGAACGAGAAGAGCCTCAAGCAAGCCATTGAAGCGGTTGCTGATGAAGCTGAGCAGTTGGTTCGTGATGGCAAGGTTATCATCATTCTGTCTGATGCTAAGCTGGAGCAAGGTAAACTGCCTGTTCACGCGGCGATGGCAACAGGTGCGGTACACCACCGTCTGGTAGATACGGGCTTACGCTGCGATGCCAACATCGTTGTAGAATCTGGCACCGTGCGTGATCCGCACCATTTTGCTGTGCTATTCGGATTTGGTGCGACAGCGGTCTTCCCATACTTGGTATACCG
>JAOXSA010000167.1 GCA_025800245.1 Amphritea sp.
TGGATCACGACCTTGATCTCGCTACAGTGGCCCGCGAGCGCTTCGTCGATGGAGTTATCAACAATCTCAAATACCATATGGTGCAAGCCGGTGCCGTCGTCCGTATCACCGATATACATTCCAGGACGTTTGCGAACGGCATCGAGCCCTTTCAGGACTTTAATACTACTGGAATCGTAATTCTGCTCTTCGCCGCTCATGGGCTATCTCCTGACTCAGTGTGTCTGCACCAGCTCTCCAGCGTTGATCTTGAAGTAGGCGACATCCGTTTCTGGGCGCCATACTGTGCGTAAGCTCGCAGGATCAACACAGGTGATGAAACATTGATTAGTTGTTTGTTCTAAGTATTCACAAAACAGGCGGCTATGCTGCTGATCAAGCTCTGACGGTAGATCGTCGATCAGATACACACATGGGCGACCACTCAAGCGGTGATACAGCGTGCCCTGCGCCAGCTTTAATGCGCTGACCACCAGTTTCTTTTGGCCGCGGGATAAACGCTCAGCAGCGCTAATGCCATCGGCTTTTACTCGTAAATCTGCCCGTTGCGGCCCAGCACTGGTA
>JAOXSA010000174.1 GCA_025800245.1 Amphritea sp.
ATCAGAATGGTGATTTCCTGTTCACACCGTTTATTGATGCCACGCGGTCATCGGGCTTTGTTTATCTGCTGTCAGATGGCACCGGCCGCACCACCGAAGGCTTTGTTGATATTGAAATCGTTGCATCGAATGATGATCCGACGGTTGTGGAAGATCCGGGTTTTGTGACACCGCTGGATGTGCCCTTGGTCATTCGGATTTCCGATCTGCTGTTCAATGATTTTGACATTGAGCAGGTCGATACCGATGGGGATGGCACCAGTGATTTCGATCTGGACGATCCTGATCGCCCACGCCCGGAATTTGTTGGTGTTGATGCGATCTGGGATCCGATTGAACTGGCGCAGGGCAATCGGGTCAGCGTGGGCAGTTTTGAGGTTGTCACCTTCCGGGGTGAACAGTTCCTAGTGGCGCGTTTTGCGCCTGGATATACCGGACCGCTAACCATCGAATATCGCATCCGCGACGAAGAAGGGCTGGAAGACACAGGCTTTGCCTATGCCAATATCGCGGATTTCTACGGCCAAGAGCTGACCGGCACCCCTCAGGTGGATTATCTGGA
>JAOXSA010000179.1 GCA_025800245.1 Amphritea sp.
AGTGGCTAGTGGCTAGTGGCTAGTGGCTAGTGGCTAGTGGCTAGTGGCTAGTGGCTAGTGGCTAGTGGCTAGTGGCTAGTGGCTAGTGGCTAGTGGCTAGTGGCTAAACAGTATTTGAGTTAATCCCGAATTCCGTCAAGCCTTTTCTAGCAAGGCTGGCTCGCCAGCCGTTCCAGCAAGTCTCGTTTACGAGACGATCCAGCTACAAACCACTAAACTCCTTATCGGCACGAGGGCGTGCCTCGCTACAAGGAAATTAAAAACTCCGCAGCTATGTTCGCGTTTTCCAGCAAGCGACTTCGTCGCGTCCCGCAAGTCTCGCTTGCGAGACGGTCCAGCCACTAGCCACTTAGTCGCCAATCTCCTATTGCCGACTACCCCACCCTTCTCAGCATCCAGGTGCCGAGCAGCATACAGATACCGATCGGGATCAATGCCGCCCAGATCGGTTCGATATGGACGATAGAGCTGAACGGCGCGAGAATATCCTGGCTGATTTTGAAGATCATGCCGACAACGACCCCGGCGACGATACGCTGTCCGGTTGAGACACTGCGCAATGAGCCAAAGATAAATGACACAGCTACCAGCACCAGACCGATAATCGCCAGCGGTTGTAGCATCTTGCGCCAGAAGGTCTGCATAAAGCGGTCGTTATCCAATTCCTGTTCCGCCAGATACTGGCTGTAGCGGTACAGCTCACTGGTAGACATCTCTTTTGGCTTCACTAACAACACCTTGAGGCGCTGCGGGGTCAGTTTCAGATCCCAGCTCTGAGTTGCATGTTCACTGATCTCGGTACTATCCCCGTGAAAGCGGGTTTCAACCACATTACTCAGTTGCCAGTGATCACCCTGATGTACGCCGGACTGCGCAATGCTGGTCAACGCCAGGCTGCTATCAGGATTCAGTACAAAGCGGGTGATACCACGAATCTCACCGGTCGGTGTCACTACGTTGATATGCACGTACTCATCTTTTTCCCGGTGCCAGATCCCGGTTTTACCGGATACCGTACCGCGGCTGAGCAACTCGGCACGTCTACTCTCTGCCACAGTGCCCGCGTAAGGCGCTACATATTCACCCAGCAGCATCGCCAGCAGAGAGAGCGCAATAACCGGTTTCAGGACGGTTGTTACCAGACGGGCCACAGATACACCGGCAGCCCGCATAACCGTCAATTCGCTACCTGACGCCAGACCACCCAATCCAACGAGACAACCGATCAGACAACTCAGTGGCAGATATTCATAGACTGCTGCCGGCACCTGATACGAAGAATAGATCAGCATCCGGGTCACGGTGTAACGCTCGTTCACCTCTGGCATCTCTTCCAGCACCCTGAACATAAAGTCCAGACCGATAACAATCAGCAGAACAATCAGAATGCTCAGCAGAACCTGCTTACCGATATAGATATCCAGCTTACGCATTGTTCGCCCTCCGGCTCAGCAGGCGACGCCAGAACTGTTTCAAAAACAGCAGACTCAGCGCCAGCGCCAGGAACAACAGATGGATCAGCCAGATAATCGATACGTGACCATCACCTTTTTCAAGATAATTACGGGCATTGGTCAGCAGCACCAGATACGCCATATACAACAGAATGGACGGAATCAGTTTCGCGTAACGCCCCTGACGTGGATTGGTCTTCGACAGAGGTACCGCCAGCAAAGCGACGATCAGGGTCAGCATCGGCAGGGATAAGCGCCAGTGCAGCTGCCCCTGCTCGGCCGGGCCACCACTGATCAGATCTGCCGTCGGCGTGGAATAAAGCTCGTTCACCTGAGTGGTCTGTTTCTGCTCAGCCAGGCGTACGCCGTACTCTTTAAAAGCGATCTCACGGTAATCAGCTTCACCCGGATTACCTTCATAACGATAGCCGTTATCCAGTACCAGATAGCGCACACCGGTCTCCGGATTGGTGTAACGGCGGCCCTTCTCAGCAACCACCAGCACCAGCTTTTCGCCATTACCGGTATCGACACGCTCCGAGATAAAAACACCTTCCATCTGGCCATCAGTCTCGTTCAGGGCTTCCACATAGGTCACCCGATCGCCTTTCGCCAGGGTCTGGAAACGCCCGGCAGTGATCACATCGAACTCACCGGCATTACGCTGCTGTTCCAGCATCACTTCGGTTTTCAGTGCGCCGGCAGGCGAAACAAACAGGCTCAGCACCGCCACAATTACCGCAGTCAGAAAGGCAGGGCCGAGGGTGTAGGCCGCCAGCCGTCGCTGACTCATCCCGGTGGCTTTTAACACCACCATCTCACTTTCCAGATAGATCCGGCCATAGGCCAGCAGAATTCCCAGGAATAACCCCAGTGGCAGTATCAGCTCAAGGAAACCCGGCAAACGGTACAGCAGATAGTAAAACACCGCTTCCAGCGGGATCTCACCGGCGGCGGCAATACCCAGATAACTGATAAATCGCCCACTCATGATGATCAGCAGCAACACCGCGGTTACAGCGGTCATACTGATCAACACCTCTTTGGCGAGATAACGGAAAATGATCAAACGGCACTATCCTGTGTATAAACTGACAAAAGAATTAACTCTGATGCCGAAAACGGGGTTTTGTTTCTGTGGCATTAGGATAAAATCCGAAGCATACATCGAACGATGGCCGCGCCTGTCACTCAATGCTCACTGCGAATGCACAGCCACATCGGGCGCCATTATCATATAAACAGTACCAAATGTCTTGGGAACCTGAGTACCAGTCCCCTTACTGTGGAGAAAGCATGGAATTTCAAATCGTTACCGGTTCAGTTGAAGCCCTGGAAACAGAATGTTTAATCGTCGGCGTTGCTCCTGAAGCACAACTGGCACCTTCTGCTCAGCAGGTCGATCAGGCCAGCTCCGGCTACCTGCGTGAAGTCGCAGAAGATCATCAGGGTAAAGCCGGTGAAGCACTGCTACTGCACAAGGTACCGGGTGTAAAAGCCAAACGGGTACTGCTGATCGGGCTGGGCAAAGATGATGAGCGTAGCGACCGTAACCAGAACAAGATTATCAAAGCGATCATGGCGCAACTGAAAGCTATTCGCTGTGCCACTGCAGTGGTCGCGCTGGATGGTCAGGAAAGTGCTGATCAGGATCTGTACCGTCAACTGCGTCATAACACCGAGTGGGCCAGCGCTGAGCTGTATCACTATGACACCACCAAGAGCAAAAAAGCGGACGAGCCAGGACTGCAGTCGCTGTCTTTCCTGGTCGCAGCAGACGATGCCGAACTGGCTGAATTCTCCATCAGCGACGGTACTGCGATTGCCAACGGTGTCGATACGGCTCGTGAACTGGGCAACCTGCCGGGTAACATCTGTACACCAACCTATCTGGCGGACCAGGCACTGGCACTGGCTGAAGACTGTGAAGATCTGACCACCACCATTCTCGACGAAGACGAGATGGAAAAGCTGGGTATGCACTGCCTGCTGTCTGTGGGTAAAGGCAGCTCCGAGCCATCCAAGCTGATCGTCATGGAATACAAAGGCGGCGAGCCGGACCAGAAGCCACACGTGCTGATCGGTAAAGGCATCACCTTCGATACCGGCGGTATCAGTCTGAAGCCGGGCGCCAAAATGGACGAGATGAAGTTCGACATGTGCGGCGCGGCCAGTGTGATGGGTGCCATGGAATCCCTGACCGAACTGGGTCTGGATATCAACGTTGTCGGTATTATCGCCAGCGCCGAGAACATGCCATCCGGTCACGCTTCTAAGCCGGGTGATATCGTTACCACCATGTCCGGCCAGACCGTTGAGATTCTGAACACCGACGCCGAAGGCCGTCTGGTACTGTGTGATGCACTGACTTACGCTGAGCGCTTTGAACCAGAAACCGTGGTCGACGTAGCGACTCTGACCGGTGCCTGCATCGTAGCACTGGGTCACCACGCCACAGGCCTGCTGTCTAACGATGACCTGCTGGCGGATGACCTGCTGGCAGCCGGTGAATTTGCAGCTGACAAAGCATGGCGCCTGCCACTGTGGGATGAGTATCAGGAACAACTGGACAGCAACTTCGCGGATATGGCGAACATCGGCGGCCCTGCTGCCGGTACCATAACCGCAGCTTGCTTCCTGTCCCGCTACACCAAGAAGTTCCGCTGGGCTCACCTGGATATCGCCGGCGTAGCATGGAACAGCAACGGTAAAGCCAAGGGTGCAACCGGCCGTTGTGTACCACTGCTGTGTCAGCACCTGATTCAGCAGGTAGATGATCTGGCAGACGACGAGTAAGCCATGAGTCAGGCCGATTTCTACGTATTACCGGATGATGCACCGGAAAGCCGCACTGCTTTCCTGTGCCGTCTGGCCGACAAAGTGCTGGGTAAAGGGCTCAATGTCTTTATCCATGTCGCCAGCGAACCGGAAGCCGAGCGGCTTGACCAGTTGCTTTGGGATTACCGTGCGGATGCCTTTATTCCCCACGGTATTCTCAATACCAAACCGAATGCCCCGGTACAGATAGGCTGGGGAGACCAGCTACCGGAGCACCGGGATGTGTATATCAACCTCCATCTGGATGCCAGTGAAGAAACCCTGAAGTTTGACCGGATTCTGGAGATCGTAATCCAGCAACCGGATATTCTGGCTGCCACCCGTAAAAACTTCGCCCTGTACAAGCAGAATGGCATCACGCCAAAGATGCACGATATGCGCCCGAAGCAGGGATAGCAGCCAGCCTGAATTTCTGAGATGGCTCAGCTCTCTTCGACAATATCCGCCTTGGTACTGTCAAAAAACTCCAGCACTTCCCGGGTCTCCCGCGGCGGTACAGCAAATTTGTCCAGCGTTGTTTCCAGGGCGGTAATCAGAATCTGCCAGTCCTCCTCATCGATCCGCATCCCCTTATGAGAGATAGCCATCTCGCGACCACCGTAATGCAACGGGCCACCGGCTTCTGAAACGATAAAATCAACAATAAACTGCTTCTCCCGGGCGATCCCGTCATCACCACGATGAGCCCAGAAACGCCCCAGTTTCTCATCGGCAGCGATCTGGGCAACCACATCATCCACCACTGCGCTAATAGCATCATAGCCACCCAGGCGCTGATACAGAGTGGCGTCATCCGCAACAACCTGAACACTGCCGGTCAGCAGTACAACCGGCACGATACAGTGCGCCGCAATTCGTTTAACAATTCTCTTCATAGCAGTTCTCCTTGAGTTAACTGCTATTCAAAGTAAAGAGCGCCGGATTGAAAGAGAAATTCTATTTCTGAATGCGATTTATAGGCTTTGCTTATAAATATTAAACCGCAACCGCTGCATCCAGCCCTGCCAGCAGTACCGGTGCCTGATGCTGCAAATAGTCGATAAATGCCTGCAGATGCCCTGCATGTCCGACATCGGAGTTCCAGATCCAGTAATAGTCGAAACAGGCTGGCTGATCCCGCTCACAGAACAGCGGCAATGCCATCGCATTGGCAGCGGAGATCTTAGCCTGGGGCAGGATACCGGCACCGATACCCAGACCAGCCCAGTCTTCAATGACCTGATAGCTGATCGCCTGTCCCGGATAGGCCGTAAGCTGACACTGTCTGGCACTGAACAACTCATCCAACGCACCGTTCAGGCCGCAACCACCCCCCGTCATAATCACCGGCGTCGACGGAAGATCACTCAGTGTATAAGAGAGGTGGCGGTCCGGTGTTTCTGCAGAATGCGCGGGCAGGTACCAGAGGGGATCACGGTAAAACAGCAGGTGGTTCGTCTCATCAGGTTCACTGACTCTCGGTACGATCTGCAGATCGATCTGCTGCAGGTGAAGACGATTATCCAGCTCATCAATAAAGCATTCTTTAAAGAAAATAGTTACTTCAGGATGGATCTGTCGAAAAGGCTCCAGTACGTGATTGAGCCGTTGCATATCCACCAGCGGTGAAAAGCCGATCCGGAGTACCTTATGTTCAGGATTATGATAACTGTGCGCGGCACCGAGCATCTCATCCCGGCTGCGTAACACCTCTTCAATTTTCGGCAACATAAACTCGCCGAATGCAGTCAGTTCGACACTGCGGGTCGTACGCTGAAACAGACGATCACCCAGCTCCTCTTCCAGCTGTGCGATTGCATTCGACAAGGTAGGCTGAGTCGCAAAGCTGATCTCTGCGGCCTTACTGAAAGACCCTTCTTTGGCGACGTTCACAACAAATTGCAGCTGTTTAAGATTCATATGCCGATTTATTCATTTTCAAAATAAGTACTATTAATAAATAGAATTTATCAATCTATTCACATCAGCTTAGTCTCTTCACAACAGGATTACCAGATCCGGCTCTGGCCTGAACCTGCCAGAAAAGCACCTGCCAGAAAGGAGAGCAAAATGAATAACACGGCAATCGAACTGGTCGGCTTCGGGATCATCATTCTACTGATGGCAACGCTGTTTCTTCGCGCCCTGATGCAGGAGCTGGCCGCCCGAGAACGTCAGCGCAAGCTGCTGGCAATTGCCCTCAGCAGCGGCGTACTGGCCTTTGGTTTTAAAATCGGTCTGGTAGTGCTGTTCGGCAGCAGCCTGCTGCCGCCGGAGAAACTGCTCAGTGACAGGCACCACCAGGCTCCCCGACAGGGTACCGCCAATCTGACTGAACATGCCGCGCCTCTTTTTTCTGATCGCTGGCAGGCGCTGCCTTCAAGAGCACCGATACCCAGCGACAATCCACCAACACCGGCCAAAATCGCACTGGGTGAAAAGCTGTTCTTCGATAAACGGCTATCTCAGGACAATACCGTGTCCTGCGCATCCTGCCATCAGTTGAATCCTGAGAAAGGCGGCGCAGATGGCTTATCCACCTCAGAAGGTATCTTCAGGCAGCACGGCGACCGCAACGCCCCCACCGTGCTCAACGCCGCTTTCCAGCAGGTGCTTTTCTGGGATGGCCGTGCAGCTTCTCTTGAAGAACAGGCGCTGGGCCCTCTGATCAATCCGTTGGAGATGGGCATGCCATCGCTGACCGCCGTAGAGCAGCGCATCAACCAACTGCCGGAATATACGCCCTTGTTCAAGCAGGTTTTTCAACAGGGTCTGCCGATCAAGGCAGACCAGATCGCCAAAGCAATTGCTGCCTACGAACGCACCCTGATCACCCCTGACAGTCCCTATGACCAGTTTGTTCGCGGCAACCGGACAGCTCTCAGCGAGCAACAGCAACGAGGCATGGCCCTGTTTGAAAGCAGTGGTTGTGTGCACTGCCATTCCGGACCAAACTTCAGCGCTGCCAGCGTGTTCAGCAGCACCTCCCCCTACCGGGTATTTCCGGCGCTGGCAAACGACGAGTATCAACAGCGCTACAACCTCATTGCCGACAAAGGGCTGCTGAACGGCCTGCCAAATCAGAGCCCACAACTGAATAAAGGCGTCTGGCGGGTCCCCTCATTAAGAAACGTGGCACAAACTGCGCCCTACTTTCACAACGGTTCCGTGGACACACTGGAAGAAGCAGTACGAATCATGGCCACGATGCAACTGGGCAAAGTGATCAGCAACGCCAGCGACAAAGACCGCTCAGTATTCTGGCGCAGCGAGGAACAGACCTACAGCGTGGCGGAAAACCGTGCCCTCAGCGACAGTGAGATCAGCGATATCGTTGCCTTTCTGGAAAGCCTCAGCGGCTCACTGCCCGATACAGCGTCAGGCACTCCGTCAGTCCTGGCTAAAAGCCGTTAACAATTCGTTAAGTTTGCAGGCGTACTATAGCGCTGTATCCTTTTTTGAAGAAAGGTTTGGAGAGGGGCCTGTAGAGTCATTCTGGAAATTGGGGAAAGTTATGACGCAACGTAAAACCACCGAAGCTGCGCTGCTGGGCGCATGCCTCATCGTCGGTCTGGCAGTGCTGGGATATCTGCTGGGCCAGGCCGTGATCGACTATCGGGAATATGAGCGCAGCGTGACAGTAAAGGGGCTGTCCGAGCGTGAATACCCGGCGAATATAGTGATCTGGCCGATCCGGTTTACGGTTGCCAGTAACGACCTCAACCAGCTCTACACCGAGCTGGATCGCAGTGAATCTGCGATTCAGCGCTTTCTATCAGGCAACGGCATTGATGCCGGTGAAATCAGCACCAACCAGCCGAAACTGACCGATAAAGACGCCCAGAACTGGGGCGATAATCAGGCTCAGTTCCGCTATACCGCCGACCAGACTGTCACCGTCTACTCCGGCAATATCGATAAAGTGCGCGGCGTGATGAGCCAACTGTCACAGCTGGGCCGTCAGGGTATCGTACTCAGCGGCAATGAATACCAGACTAATCCGGAATACCTGTTCACCCGACTGAACGACGTTAAACCGGACATGGTCGAGGAAGCCACCCGCAACGCCCGGGAAGTGGCACAAAAATTCGCCGAAGACTCACAAAGCTCACTGGGCCGTATCAAACGGGCCAGCCAGGGCCACTTCAGTATCAGCCCACGGGATAACAATACCCCGCATATTAAGAAGGTTCGGGTAGTCTCGACGGTGGAGTATTATCTCGCCGACTGACGCCACCTTGTGACGAGTGGCTCGAAAAGAATATTGTAGGAGGCGCGCCCTCGCGGCGATAAGATTTGGATCTGTAGAGTGCGATAGCCCTGGCGTATTGCACCATAATCATTGATCGGTGCGTTATAACGCACCCTACTCGCTGAATAGTATCTGCTTTTTGTAGGAGGGGCTTCCAGCCGCGATTCATTATCCTGGATCAGTGCCACTTCATCGCGGCTGGAAGCCCCTCCTACATCATAATTAAAACGGTTCCTGCTCTTCGCCTTTTCGAGCCACTAGCAAGCATTGCTTTGCAATGCGGTCGAGCAAGTCTCGCTTGCGAGACGGTCCAGCCACCCGCTACTCGGACTAGCAAAACTCTGTTTTGCTAGTCCGACTTATACCCCCGCGTCTCATCAATCAGAAACTTCAGCCACTTCAGATACGGCGTGCCACCGGTACCCTGCTGATCACTGCCCCGCCGAGCGATATATTTAATCGCCCAGTGGTAGTGAATCTCCCGAAACCGGGCGATACCTTCAAGAATCTCATCAAACAGCTCCGGCGGCGTGACCGGCTTAGGATCAGGCAACTGCTCAACATGCTCAATGAACTGCCGGTGTGCGACGGGCATATAGTTACGCATATCCTGCAGATGGCTGAGCAGGCGGGTCTGCTGATGGGGGATTTTCAGAAATGCCATCAGCGTCGGCATGATCGAACTCTGAGCCCCGGTCTCACCGCGAAAGCTCATCACCTCATCAGTGCCTTCGTACACTACATCATCAAAATGACCGATATAGGGTCGGAATTTTGAAAAGTAGAGTTGATCCGACATCTTCTCCGGTATCCGCTCCAGTACACGGGTGATATCTGCCACCGCATCACGAACTGAACCCATGGCACTCTGCAGCCGCTCTTCACGACTGTTATCCACACAGCTCAACGTCTCATTCCAGCGTTCGATGGCGTTCAGAATCCGGGCGGCAATCGCCTCAATCTCGACATGCACCAGAATAAACCAGTGCTCATCGTAGAGATGAACAAAGTTCTGCAGGGTATCAATATTGCCCAGCGCCACCGGGTGGGACGGATCAAACCGTTTCCAGTTATACAGCGCATAGCCGTCATAGCTGAGCATCGGCTGACGCTTCAACAAGCGGGCGATCTTCACCAGAGGCTGAGCAATATTACGAGGCAGGGTATGGCATTTAGGCTGGCCTATCTGATTGATATAGCCGGAAGCGATAAACCCCAACCGGACATAGTAAAGACGCGCCTGAGAGATCAGCGCCGGAGATAGATTATCCGACGGCCACAAAGGAAAACTCTGCTGCGCCAGAAAATCCCGACAATCATCTTCTAACAACAGACTGGGTAGCTCTTCCCCTACCCGGTCCAGCACCTCAAACTCATCCCCCAGCATCAGCTTTTCGTCGGGATCACCGCACGGCAGAAACCCCCGACTCTGAAAACATTCAGTCATAGGCAGACCTCCAGAATGTGTTTCAGTATAGACGAGGGCGCCACGCCACGGGCGTGGCGGGTGGCGGGTGGCGGGTGGCGGGTGGCGGGTGGCGGGTGGCGGGTGGCGGG
>JAOXSA010000187.1 GCA_025800245.1 Amphritea sp.
CAGAGCCAGAGCCAGAGCCAGAGCCAGAGCCAGAGCCAGAGCCAGAGCCAGAGCCAGAGCCAGAGCCAGATGCCGGAGATCTGGCAATGATGGCGGCTGCCGGAGAGGCACCTGAGCCCGAACAGGAACCGCTGAAGTGCATAATGATCGAGCTCCAGGGGATTCGTATGGCGGTGCCGGTTAAGTATCTGCTTAACGCGCTTAATCTGAATGATCTGAATCTCGACCTGGAACATGGGCCTGAGTGGATGCTGGGGCACTTCCCAAGGGATATGCAGACTATCCATGTGGTCGATACGGCGATGTGGATTCTGCCGGAGCGCTACGATCCGGATAACTGCCTCTATGATCAGATATTGCTGTTGAAAGAGACAGACTGGGGTATCGCGATTGATAAGATGATCGGTGGTCAGGTGATTCAGGCAGAAGATATGACCTGGAATACCAATACCCATGCCAGACCCTGGTTGTTGGGGACATCGATGAAAAACAGATGTGCAGTACTGAATATCCCTGCGATGATCGAAGGGTTTGATACTGCGATGGAGCTTGGTGTCGAGCGCTTATAGCGCAGGCCTTGCTCTGAATATAAGGAGTCTATGATGACCTGGTTGGCACTGACTGTGGTTGCCGCAATAGCTGTTACTGCGGCGGGATATTGCATCCATGTGCGGCGTAAACTGCAGCAACATCAACGCCAGTATGAAGCGTTAATTAATGTGCTTCGGAACGAGATTCAGGCGCTGACCAGCAGTTCTATCGGAATGGGGCATCGGTTAATGGACGTTGAGAATCAGCTCAATATCACCGCAGAGAAACAGCAGGAACTGGTTAACCGTGATCCGGGTGTGCTCGCCTATAATCAGGCGGCGCGTCTTATGGAGATGGGGGCTGATGTTGATGATCTGGTGAAAAACTGCGGTATTGGTCGGCCGGAAGCAGAACTGATGGCGTTGCTGCATAAAGAGGTAGCAGCACCGCAGAAACGCTAGTTATTCGTTTCTTTTTCCTGCCGCAGCTGATATGTGAATGCGATAATTTCGGCGATGGCCCGGTAGAGACTTTCCGGGATTTCGTCCCCGAGCTCCAGTCTTAGTAATACTTCCACCAGTTCCGGGCTCTCATGAATATGAACATCATGCTCCCGGGCCAGTGAGATAATCTGTTCCGCAATCACCCCCTGGCCTTTGGCTGTCACTTTCGGAGCGCCCTGATGGTCGTAATTCAGGGCGACGGCTTTCTGATACTCTTCAGTCTTCCTGTTCATACTCTTTCAGTTATCAGGTTGTTACATCAATCAGTTGTTCGACAGCATTGCCGGGCTTAGGTGCGCTGCCTTCGCTGCAGTGAACGGCATTGATTATATAGCCCTGCTCATGTAACTGGCGATTAAACTGAGGCAGCTGCTCATTGAATGCTTCTGCAGTATCGGCATGGCTGCACCAGAAGTGTGCGGTGATCTGGTAGTCCTGCTCCAGAATAAGTTCGGCGTCTACCGTGCCCAGAGTTTCCAGGTCGAAGTGCAGTCTCACTTTCCACAGGCTCTGCCATTCATGATCGTTACCCTGCCGGCGGTGCTCTGATATTTTCAGTTCAACATTGTCCAGTTGATCTTTATAACGGATCGGCAAATCCAGCGCGAAGAAACGCTCAATGCCCCCGTCATTACTGACTCGTGTGTTTTGTATGCTTTCGAGCTGGTGGCTGGTAACCCTGCTGAGTAAGCCCTGCACCAGTTCCTGTAATTGTTGTCGGGGTTGCTCTGGCAGTTTATCTGCCTGTTTCAGTAACTGGCTGAGCTGGTGCTTAAAATCGAGACTCAGATCGGGTTTGCCTGGGCTGGCAAGTTGTCGCTCGGTAAACAGACCGCCGTTATGCAGGTTCTGTAAAATTGATCCCCGGCTTTCGGCCGTGCCATCTGGTTTAATGCCGAACAGACTGATCAGTGCTGACAATATACCGTTGATAGCCTGTCGGTCTGCACCGCTGGTGGTACTGAGGGTCTGAATCTGTTGCAGGCTTTCAGCTACCGTGCGCTGGGCCGGCAGTACATGGCGCAGGGCGCTATTGATGGTCTGTTGTAATGCCTGATTCTGAGCCGGCGCGGTAAGTGGCTGCAGAGCAACCTGATTGGCGGCATTACGAATCAGCAATACCTTGCCGTCAAAGCTGAGTGGTTGCGATAAATTCAGCTGCACGGAGCGACCATTAATGCTGGCATTTATCTGTGTCTGTCCTGCTGGTGTGCTGGCAGTAGTGATCTGTTGTGAAACAGTCGCCAGTACAGGTCTGTTCAGGGGTAATAGCTGATTTAGATCAGCGGTTGGCCGGCTGCTGAGCGTTGCTGTGAGTGCCGCTGGCTGGGGTTGTTGAGCCGGTGCTTGTGAAGGCTGCTTTGCGGATGGGGGGGGCGGTGGCGGTTGCTGGTTCTGCTGTGTTGTCTGGCGTTGTTGAATGACCGGCGGGATCGGCTGTTGCTGGGCAGGTTGTCCCTGTCCCGGTAGCGTTTGCTGAGGGGCGGTGCCCGCCTGAATCGGTTTTTGCTGAGTGGTTGCCGGTTGGTTTGGTAACTGTTGTGAGGTGTTGCTGGTCTGCTGTGGCAGTGGTTGGGCAGGAACCGCTGTCGGTGTCAGTAACAGCTGACCAACCGTTGTGCGGGTCAGGGTTGCGGTGGTACCAGGAGCAAGGTTCTGATTGCTGTTCAACTGAAACAGCTGGCTGCCCAGTTGTACCTGTAGAGTAAACTGTCCTGCCTGCCCGGGCGTTGGCAGGGATTGTTGTACGCGGATACTGGTTGGGGTATTCAGGGGCAGAGCACGCACCAGTTCGGCTGCCGGTAATGACTTACCGGAACCGGTTTGTAAATTCTGGACCTGAAGTGGGTTAAGCATGCACTAAAATCCTATTGCGCTTTTTGAAAGCGTATCCCTTGTTGTATCCGGGATGATGAATAGTTTCTCTTTATCACATTGATAGCCAGTTCTTTTGACTCAGCTATGCCCTACAACGACTTATTTTGTATATAATGCCTTGCTTTCGGCCGTCTTTGCTAAAAATATAGGCCGGTTTGCCGCTTCTGTAGCATTTGAGGTTGTTCTGTTGTCTGCACCGAGACTGAAAATCGAGAATCTGTTCTGCGAACGGGATGAACGTATTCTGTTTGATCAGTTGTGCTTTGATGTTGAAGCCGGTGAAGTGGTTCAGATAGAAGGCCAGAACGGCAGTGGTAAAACCACATTGCTGCGGATACTCAGTGGTTTATCCCGCAATTTTGAGGGTGAGATTTACTGGCAGGGTGAGCCTGTTCAGGAGTGTGCCGAATCATTTCGCGAATCATTGCTCTATTTCGGACACCAGCCGGGGGTAAAAGCGGTACTTACGCCGGAAGAGAATCTGCGTTGGTATGCATCTATGCATCCGACCATTGATCTGAGCAAGCTTGACTATGCGCTGGCCCGTGTCGGGCTGACCGGTTATGAGGATGCTCCCTGTCATACTCTTTCAGCGGGGCAGAATCGCAGAGTGAGCCTGGCCCGCTTATATCTCAGCAGCGCACCGTTGTGGATTCTGGATGAGCCTTTTACCGCCATTGATAAGCGTGGTGTGGCAGAAAAAGAAGCGCTGATCGAAGAGCATGCAGCGCAGGGCGGCACAGTGATTCTTACAACCCATCATGAGCTTGCGATCGGTGATCGTATTCGTCGTATAAATCTGGATCAATTGATGGGAACTTCATGAGCAATATCGTGACTAAGCAAGCGGAACAGAAGCTGCAGTCAGGCGCTGTGAAGGTTGACGGCCCTTTCTGGGGGGCGTTGAAGAGAGATCTGCTGCTCTCCTACCGGCGTAAAAGTGATCTGGTAAATCCGCTGATCTTTTTCCTTATGGTCGCGACATTATTCCCGTTAGGTGTCAGTCCGGAGCCTCAGTTTCTCGCGGACGTTGCGCCAGGGGTCGTATGGGTAGCAGCACTACTGGCGACACTGTTATCGATGGATAGCCTGTTTCGTTCCGATTTTGAGGACGGCACCCTTGAACAGCTGCTGCTGAGTCCGCAGCCATTGTTTATGGTTGTGCTGGCCAAAGTGCTGGCGCACTGGATGCTGACCGGGCTGCCATTAACCCTGTTAGCGCCCCTGCTGGGAGTGATGTTGTTTTTGCCTGGTGAGGGGATGTTCGGCTTAGTGCTCAGTTTACTGCTGGGTACTCCGACCCTCAGCCTGGTAGGTGCGATAGGCGCAGCGTTGACTGTCGGGTTACGTAAAGGCGGTGTTCTGATTTCGTTGCTGGTGCTGCCTTTGTATATACCGGTACTGATCTTCGGTACCGCTTCGATTCAGGCGGCTATCACTGGATTGCCGTTGGGTGGATATCTGGCATTGCTGGGAGCGATGCTGGCGCTGGGACTGGTGATGGCGCCGCTGGCGATCAGTGCAGCATTAAGAATAAGTGTGAGTGGGTGAGACTCCGATAAGGTTGCAATATGGCAGATAAGAAATGGATGCCACGATGGTTTTACCAGCTGGCTTCGCCTCGCTGGTGTTATGATATTACAGGTAAACTGTTGCCGATTTTTGCGGTTGCTGCGGTACTGTTACTGGTGACCGGTACGGTATGGGCGCTGATGTTTGCTCCTGCTGATTATCAGCAGGGAAACAGCTTCCGTATCATCTATATTCATGTACCTTCCGCGATTCTGGCGCAGTCCTGTTACATGATGATGGCGGTTGCCGGAGCTATCGGGCTTATCTGGAAAATGAAGGTGGCAGATATGGTCGCCAAGTCCTGTGCGCCGATCGGTGCGACTATCGCAATTCTCGCCCTGGCTACCGGGGCTATCTGGGGTAAGCCGACCTGGGGCTCCTGGTGGGTCTGGGATGCCCGGCTGACCTCAATGCTGATTCTGCTGTTCCTCTATTTCGGTGTTATGGCACTGAACTCTGCTATCGAGAGTGAGCAGACTGCGGCGCAGGCTACCGCAGTACTGGCGCTGGTCGGTCTGGTGAATATCCCGATTATCAAATACTCGGTTGACTGGTGGAATACCCTGCATCAGCCAGCCACGTTTACTCTGACAGAAAAACCGGCTATGCCGCCGGAAATGTGGATACCGCTACTGGTAATGGTTATCGGTTTCTACTGTTTCTTCGCTGTAGCTATGATGCTTCGCTTGCGTAATGAGATTGTCCGGCGTGAACGGCGCAGTAGCTGGGTACGTGAACTGATCTCCGGGTGAGGACCTGATATGAGTTTTGAATCGTTTGCTGAGTTTATTGATATGGGCGGCCATGGGCTCTATGTCTGGCTCAGTTATGCCATTGCCCTGGGCGTGGTAGTAATCAATATCGTCAATCCACTGATGCAGAAGCGTCAGATCTTTACCGAACAGGCGCGTCGTTTGCGCCGGGAGAAACAGAACCCATGAACCCGAAACGCAAGCAGCGACTGATGATAGTACTGTTCATCGTATTTGGCGCAGCCATTGCGGTAGGGCTGGTGATGTATGCCTTGAATCAGAACATCAACCTGTTCTATTCGCCAACGGATATCGCAGAGGGTAAGGCACCTGAAGAAACCCGCATCCGTGCCGGAGGTATGGTGGTTGAAGGGAGTGTTAAGCGTGATCCGGAAAGCCTGAAGGTCCAGTTTGGTATGACAGATTATGCCCATAGCGTGACGGTAACCTACGAAGGTATTCTGCCGGATCTGTTCCGTGAAGGTCAGGGCATTGTTGCGCAGGGTGAAATGAATGCAGATGGCGTGTTTGAGGCGGTTGAAGTACTGGCCAAACACGATGAAAACTATATGCCGCCGGAAGTCGCTGAGGCGCTGGAAAAAGCCGGCCAGATGCCTGATCAGGTCCGTGCCCGGGAGGCTCAGCAGCAATGATTCCTGAACTGGGCCAATATGCCCTGATCCTGTCTCTGTGTCTGTCAGTTCTGCTGGCGATCGTGCCTTTAGTAGGTGCAACCGTTGGCAGCCCGATTCTGATGAACTACGCCCGACCACTGGCGTTGGGTAAGTTCTTTTTCCTGATGGTGAGTCTGCTGTGTCTGGGTTATGCCTTTGTCGTGGATGACTTCTCGGTAGTGTATGTTGCCAGCAACTCCAATACCGCGTTGCCCTGGTACTACAAAGTAAGTGCGATCTGGGGTGGCCATGAGGGCTCATTGCTACTTTGGGTAGTGATTCTCGGTGGCTGGACTTTGGCTGTGGCGCTTAAGAGTCGCGATCTGCCACAGGAGATTGTTGCCCGGGTACTGGGAGTGATGGGGATTATCGGGGTTGGCTTTATCCTGTTTACACTCCTGACATCCAGCCCGTTTGACCGCCATCTGCCGCGTTTTCCTGCTGAAGGTGGAGATCTGAACCCACTGCTGCAGGATATTGGTCTGATCGTTCACCCACCAATGCTGTATATGGGTTATGTAGGCTTTTCTGTGGCATTCGCTTTTGCGATTGCAGCTCTGCTGACCGGGCGTCTGGATTCCGCCTGGGCCCGTTGGTCCCGGCCATGGACAAATGTTGCCTGGGCATTTCTGACGCTGGGTATTGCGCTGGGTAGCTGGTGGGCATACTACGAGCTGGGCTGGGGTGGCTGGTGGTTCTGGGATCCGGTAGAGAACGCTTCTTTTATGCCCTGGCTGGTGGGCACCGCGCTGGTTCACTCGTTAGCGGTGACAGAAAAGCGGGGCGTGTTCAAAAGCTGGACGGTATTGCTGGCGATCTTCGCTTTCTCATTGAGTTTGCTGGGAACCTTCCTGGTACGTTCCGGTGTACTGACATCGGTGCATGCGTTCGCGTCTGATCCGAGCCGGGGTTACTTTATCCTGGCATTGCTGGCGATCTCTGTGGGCGGATCATTGGTCCTGTATGCCTGGAAAGCGGCCCATGTAAAAAGTGAATCCAGCTTTGCACTGTTGTCCCGTGAAAGCCTGTTGCTGATCAATAATATCCTGCTGGTGGTATCCACCATGATGGTATTGCTGGGTACTATCTACCCATTGATTGTTGATGCCATGGGCTGGGGAAAGATCTCCGTAGGACCGCCGTACTTTAACTCGCTGTTTATCCCTCTGGTGTTACTGCTGGCTGGTGTGCTGGGTCTGGGGGCTGTGTCCCGCTGGCGTGATACTTCAATGCAGTTTCTGCTTAAGCAGCTCTGGCTGCCCGCGCTGCTGAGTCTGATATCGGGGCTGCTATTCCAGTACTTTTACGCGGCTGAGTTCACGGTAACCGTGGCCGGCATTATGGTGCTGGTGTTCTGGGTTGCTTTCAGTGGCCTGAAGGATTTCTGGAATAAAGCGTCCGGCCGTTCCGGTGTAGTAAAGGGGGCTCGTAAGCTGTCCCGTAGTTACTACGGTATGGTGCTGGCCCATGCTGGTCTCGCTGTCACTGTCGTGGGTGCATTGATGGTCAGTATTTACAATGAAGAGCGTGATCTGAGGATGGCACCTGGCGATGTCCTCAGCTTCAGTCAGTATCAGTTCGTATTTGATGGCGCACGCACCGTTGAAGGGCCTAACTATACCTCTGATATGGGCGTCATCCGGGTTCTGAAGGATGGTGAGCCCTATGGTCAGTTATTGCCAGAGAAACGACTCTATCATGCCCGCGGTAATGTAATGACAGAGGCTGCAATTGATCCGGGTCTGTTCCGTGATCTCTATGTGGCTCTGGGAGAACCGTTAGAAAATGGGGCGTGGGCTGTTCGTGTGCAGCACAAACCCTTTGTCCGCTGGCTCTGGCTGGGTGGGCTGCTGATGACGTTTGGTGGTCTGCTGGCTGCGACAGATCCGCGTTATCGTAAACAGGCCCGCCGTGAAGCTGTGCGGGCCGCTGCCTGATTTTGAGGATTAAACTCTGATGCGACGTTTACTTGTGTTGTTGCCATTGGCTCTGTTTATCGGGCTGGGTTTGTTTCTGTGGAACGGTATCGGTAAGGATACCAATACAATTCCATCGCCATTGCTGAATAAGCCGATGCCGTCGTTCGCCCTGACGTCTCTCTATGATGAAAGCCGGGTGGTCAGTGCTGCGGATATCAAAGGACCGGCATTGTTGAATGTCTGGGCGACCTGGTGTCCTACCTGCAAACAGGAGCATGCCCAGCTGAATAAAATCGCGCAGGAAGAAGGCGTCACTATTTACGGTGTTAATTACAAGGATGATCGTGCCAAGGCTAAAGTCTGGTTGGAAAAGTATCTGGATCCGTATGCCCTGAATGTGTTCGATCCGGAAGGAAAGCTTGGCTTGGATCTGGGGGTCTATGGCGCTCCGGAAACATACATCATCGATGCTCAGGGGATCATCCGCTACAAGCATGTTGGTGAGGTAAATCAGCGGGTGTGGGAACAGTTGCGGGCGGAAATGCAGAAGCTGGGAGCTAACTGATGAGAGCGTTGCTGGCGGTGATGTTGCTGTTGTGTGCTGGTGTGGCGCAGGCGGCAATTGATACCTATGAGTTTAATGATGAGGCTACCCGTGAGCGATTCACTGCTCTGGCGGCGGAGCTGCGTTGCCCTAAATGTCAGAATCAGAATATTGCAGATTCTAATTCGCCTATCGCCAAAGATTTACGCGATGAGTTACACCGGATGCTTGAGACCGGCGCCAGCGATGATGAAATTGTTGATTTTATGGTAACACGCTACGGCGAGTTTGTTCTGTATCGTCCTCGTATGTCGAATCAGACCTATCTGCTCTGGTATGGCCCGGCTGCACTGCTGGTAATTGGTATCGTTGTGGTGCTGGTGGTCAGCGGTAAGCGAAAATCTAAAGCGGGAGCCAAAGGTGATTCCGGGCTTTCGGAACAGGAACAACAGCGCTTGGATGAGCTATTGAAACAGGATAAAGATCAATGACAGAACTCTGGCTGGGAATTGCGCTGTTATCGGTACTGGCGACAGCATTTGTTCTCTATCCTCTTTATAAAGCGCGCACATCACAGGCGGTTATCGCTGAGGATGTTGATCGTCGGGCATTGAATATTGATATTTTTCAGGAGCGTCTGGCAGAGCTGGATGATGAGTTCAGTGCCGGAAATCTGGATCAGGAAAACTATGATGCCCTGAAGCTGGAGCTGGAGCGTAACCTGTTACAGGATGTAGACGATAGTATTGAGTCAGCGAAGGAGACCGTATCCGTCACCCGACAGATGATCGTTACTGCGCTGTTACTGGCTATCCTGGTGCCTTCAGTGGGCCTTGTGCTGTATCAGCAATATGGCCGTGCTGATGATCTGTCCCTGGCGCTGAATCAGCCTGCCGATCCGTTTAATGGCCAGCAACCTACCCTGGAGCAGGCTGTAACTGAACTGCAGAGCCGTCTGGGCAATGACCCTGAAAACCCTGAAGGCTGGTACTTGCTGGCGAATACCTATATGGGGATGCAGCGTTATCAGGATGCCGCAGAAAGCTATGCAAAAACGCTGAAATATCTGCCACAGGATGCACCTCAGTATGCGGGCGTTAACGGTCAGTATGCTCAGGCATTGTTTTTTGCCAATCAGGGCCAGATGAATGAGCAGATCCGTGCAGAGGTAGATAAGACTCTGTCACTGGAGCCGTTTGAGATCACCGCACTGGGGTTGCTGGGGATTGAAGCTTACGAGTCGGAACGCTATGAAGATGCTATTGGGTTCTGGCGTAAAGCCTTACAGAACGCCAGTGCCGAACAGGCTGACTCACTGAAGTCTGGCTTGCGATCAGCCCGGGAAAAACTGATTGCTGCGGGTGTATCAGTGCCTGATATGCCTGAACTGGAGAGTGTAAAACTGCGTTTGGCTGTCAGCATCAAACCAGAGCTGATGGATAGGGTAAAACCGGATCAGCCGGTATTTGTATTTGCCCGTCCAGTGGGAGGGCGCATGCCGCTGGCTGCTGTTAAGCTGACGGTTGCTGATCTGCCAACGGAAGTGGTACTTGATGATAGTCTGGCGATGCAGCCAGAACTGCGTTTATCGATGGCTGAAACGGTTGAAGTTGCTGCCAGGATTTCCACCTCTGGTGAGCTGCGTGCCGCAGCAGGTGACCTGAGCGGTATTCTGCCATCGGTTGTGCTGAATGAGCAGACTGATATATTAGACCTGACGATTGATAAAATCGAACAATAAGACTGCACAGCAGGCCGCTAAAACAGTAGTATAAAGGCGCTGTCTCAGAAAACAGGCCTGTGGCCAGTGATAACAAGAAAAGTCTTTATAGTAAGGGTTGCATTCGGACGATGGAGTTAGGGTTACGCGAATGGCTGATAATCGGGGGGGCGATCGTCGTCGTCCTGATTGTGCTCGATGGCTGGCGCCGAATGCGGGGCGGCGGCAATAACCTGAAAATGAAGATCGACCAGACTATGGTTGATCTGCCTGACGATGACTATAACCCTGAGCTTCCCGGTGGTGGTGCCCGGGTGCTGGATTCTGATGGCAATCCGGTTGTGGTGCGTCAGGAACCAACTCTGGACGATCTGCCTGAAGTTTCCCCTGTTGCAGAACGGGAAACGGACCCTCTGTTTTCCTCCGATTCTACCGATGAACTGTCCGCTCCGCGTGCAGTGAGTACTTCTGCTGCGCTGACGCAGGAGACTTCCATTGAGCCTGTCACCAGTTCGCCGTTAGATAGTTCTTCTATGGATAGCTCCTCTGTAGGTGGCTCCTCTTTGGAGAGTCTGACCGGCGAGCGGGACCCGTTGTTTGAACCTCTTGAGGCGTTGAATGACTCTGTTAGTGAGTCCCATGCCGTATCAGAGCCATTGGCGCATCTGGATGAAGGGATCTCCGCCGTGCGGGTTGTTCCTGCTGCTGCATCGGACGAGCCTTCTCAGGAAGAAGAAACTGAGCAATCACTTTTCTCAGAGGGCGGCCAGGTTCCGTTGGTCGATACTATTGTTCGCACTGGTAGTCCAACTGTAGCTGCTGAAGAAGTAGCTGACGAATCCGTAGTCGAAGAGATTGCTTCAGCAACGCTGTCAGTTGAAGAGTCTCTGGTTGAAGCGCCCCTGATTGAAGAGTCTCCAGTTGAAGAGGCTCCTGTTGAAGAGCTTCTGATCGAACCGTCTCCTGTTAATCAGAATCCTGCTGAAGAAGCGCCTGTTGACGAGCTTTTTGTTGAAGAATCTCGCTATAAGGATGTTGTTGTCGAGGTGCGTCAGGAAGAGAACGACTCTGTTGATCTGTTAACTGAGGTGACACCCGCTTCCGCAGAGAATGTTTCTGAGCAGTTGCCTGAGCCCGAGACGGTTGCCGAATCAGAGCCTGATAACTTTGTCGAAAAGCTTGTATCAGAAGAACAGGTCAATGATACGCAGGCAGATATGCCCGTTGATGAGCCTGAAGAATTGGATAGCGACATTGAAAGTGCTCCTGCGCAGCAAGAGTCTGAAGCTTCAGTAGCTAAAGTTGATGAGCACTCTATCGCCGAGCTTCAGAATGATAATTCCCAGGCTGATGATGTAATTGTCGAAGATGATGTTCTGGATCTGACGTTTTTACATGAGGCTGCTGCAGAACATAACGATGAAACTGATGAGCCGGTTTCGGAGTTTCATTCAGAACCGGATTCTCAGTCTTATACTGATGATATTGCCGCCGAAACTCAGGCAGAGATGCTATTTGCCGTAGATGATGAGCCTTATCGTGCTGAAGAGGATGACCTGATTGCTTCCTTGCCGGAGGGCTTCGGTTCTGCACTGCGAATGGCTGATACGGCGGATGAGCATGATGAGAGCGAACTGGATCTGAGCCGTCCTGTTTCGGAGTTGATGCGTCCTGATGTGGTTGAGCCTGAGTTACGACAGGAAGCCATGGAGCTTCTGTCAGAGCAGGTCCCTGTAATCAGTGCTGCTGCAACCGAGTATCCGACAGAGGTAACCGGGTCGCACGAGTCGGATAGTGGTATCGAAGATCATTTCACAGCTGAGCGTGATCCGGCTTTGGATTTTTCTGATCTGCCTTCGCTCAGTGCTGTGGACAATGTGACAACGCAGTCTGGAACTGAGCAATACTCTGAGCCGACTGATGAGCCTTCTGATGAACCATTCGCAGAAGCTGAGCTGATCTCTCCTGCGATGCAGACCAGACCTGCCGAAAGTGCTGTTCACTCTGAGCCCGACGTAAAGGCTGAAGGGCAGCCAATGCAGAAACTCCCGGATGCCGATAAAGTATTGGTTATCTCGGTTGTTGCACCAAAGGACAGGGAGGCATTCAGTGGTCGCAGCCTGCTGCAGATCCTGCTTGCATGCGGTATGCGCTATGGTGATATGAAAATTTTCCATCGCTATGAGGATGGCATTGATCAGGGGGCCATTCAGTTCAGTATGGCCAACGCGGTCGAGCCCGGCTATTTTGATATCGATACCATGGAGCGGGTAGAAACCCGTGGGGTTACTTTCTTCATGTCGATGGAAGAGCCGAGAGATGTGATGAATGCCTATGAGTGCATGCTGGGTACTGCCGAAGCGGTAGCGAAAAACCTGCACGGTAACCTGCTAGACGAAAACCGTTCCACCATGCGGACACAAACCAAAGAACATTATCGCGAACGCATTCGTCGGTTTGAAATGCGTAAGCTTAAGCAATCTTCAGGCGCCTGAATCGGGCGCCTGCTTCATTACTGAATAGAATCATGACCGCTGACACTTCTGTAACGCAGCTGCTGGAGCAACTGCGTGATCAACTACGCCACCACAATTATCAGTACTATGTTCTGGACAATCCCAGCATCCCTGATGCTGAGTATGACCGTCTGTTTCACCAGCTTAAGGCGCTTGAAGCTGAACATCCTGAGCTGATTACTGCTGATTCACCAACACAGCGCGTGGGTGCAGAGCCTCTGGCGGCTTTCTCTCAGGTCAGTCATGAGATGCCAATGCTGTCATTGGATAATGCCTTTGATGCAGATGATATGCGGGCATTCACCAAGCGTATTATGGATCGTCTGGAGCGTGATGATGAGCTGGAGTTTGCCTGTGAGCCAAAGCTTGATGGCATTGCGGTGAGTCTGATCTATGAGCAGGGGGTGCTGGTTCGTGGGGCAACGCGGGGGGATGGTTCCACCGGTGAGGATATCACGCTCAATGTACGGACTATTCCTTCAATTCCACTGAAGCTGATGGGCGAGGGGTATCCGGAGCGACTGGAAGTCCGTGGTGAAATCTATATGCCAAAGCAGGGCTTTGATGCACTGAACGAGCTGGCTGAGCAGCGCGGTGATAAGCCTTTTGTTAATCCACGAAATGCTGCGGCGGGAAGTTTACGGCAACTTGATCCCAGGGTGACTGCTGAACGTCCACTGGAGATGTGCAGCTACTCTGTCGGTGTTGTCAGTGGAGATGGCTTGCCGGGAAATCATGCAGATATTCTGCATAGACTCTCCGACTGGGGCTTAAAAATTAACAGTGAGATGGCCGTGGTTCAGGGCGTTGATGGCTGCCTTAAGTACTATGAGCAGTTAAGTCAGCGTCGTAATGATCTTGCTTATGAGATAGACGGCATTGTCTTCAAGGTTAACGATGTAGAGTTACAGCAGGAGCTGGGCTTTTTTTCCCGGGCACCGCGTTGGGCCATCGCTCATAAATTCCCGGCTCAGGAAGAGATTACCGTTGTTAATGCAATCGAGTTCCAGGTAGGCAGAACCGGAGCTGTTACACCGGTGGCAAGGCTGGAGCCGGTGTTTGTGGGTGGTGTGACTGTGAGTAATGCCACGTTACATAATATGGACGAAGTCGAACGACTGGGTGTTCGTGCCGGTGATAGTGTCATTATTCGCCGGGCGGGTGATGTTATCCCGCAGATAGTTTCAGTGGTAATGGAGCGTCGCCCGGATAATACAGTTCCTGCCTCAGCACCAGATCAGTGCCCTGTTTGCGAGTCTGCCGTTGAGCGTGTGCTGATTACCCGCAGAACCAAAACCGCTGAACAACAAGAGCAGGGGGCTGCCTATCGCTGTATAGGGCGTCTTAGCTGTAAAGCACAATTGCAGCAAGCGATTATTCATTTTGCGTCCCGCAAAGCAATGGAGATCGACGGCTTAGGTGAGAAAATTGTTGAGCAACTGGTCGATGAAAAACTGCTGAGCTCGCCAGTAGATCTGTACCGGTTGAAAAAAGAGCAGCTTGAACCTCTGGAAGGATTTGCAGAGCTTTCGGCCAGTAATCTTATCGAGTCGATCGGAGCCAGTCGTAAAGTCTCTTTAGCACGATTTATCTATAGTCTGGGGATTCCCGATGTAGGAGAAGAAACTGCGAGGGTGCTGGCCAGCTCGTTGGGTCGATTATCTCTGATTCGAAAGGCATTACCAGAAATCCTGACCTGGCTTCCGGATATTGGCAGTGAAGTGGCGTTGGAAATTTCCAACTTCTTCGCAGATGAGCATAACAGTACAGTTGTTGATCAGTTACTGGCTGAGGGAATCGAGTTAGAGGGCGAGGGTGATATCGCGCGTAATTTACAGGCTTCGATCACGATGGCCGGTTTGCTGGAAAAAATGCATATCACCGGTGTGGCTAAGGTCGGTGCAGAGTTGCTGGCTAACTACTTCAGCGAGCTATCGGCATTTATAGCAACTGATCAGTGGGAGCTTGTCGGCATCGATAAGCTCTCTAAAAAAGCACAGCAGGGTGTACTGGCTAAACTTGCTGAAGAGGGCTGGCCTGAGAAACTACTGGCAATAGAATCTCAATTGCTTGAATTTGGCATGCACTGGACATCGGAGAGCTCTGAGCAGGAAGATCAGGCTGGTGAACCTCTTGCCGACAAAACCTACGTGCTGACCGGAACGCTGGAGCAGATGAATCGCTCCGAAGCGAAAAAGCAGTTGCAGGCATTAGGTGCAAAAGTCGCTGGTAGCGTATCTAAAAAAACCGACTGTGTTGTCGCCGGCCCTGGGGCAGGGTCTAAACTTCAGAAAGCTGAAGAGCTGGAGATTCCAGTGATTGATGAGCAACAGCTGATCGATCTGCTCCGCAGCCACGGAGTGCTTTAATAACCATAGATTGGTTGATGAATCAGGAGATGCGTATGAGCAGGTATCCTCGAAGGTTCGGTCTTTTACTTGTGAGCATGCTGGCAGCAGGCTGTTCTGCTATGAATGATGTGGTCCCTGATTCTGTTACTGGTGCTTTTGATCGGGAAGGCGAGGGTGTACCTTTCTGTGAAGCCCTGTATGACCATAATGACTGGCTGGATGGTGCAGTGGCTGCTGAAAGCCGCTGGGGTATCCCGATCTATGTCAGCCTGGCCGAGCTGAATATGTCGCTGGGCACCGAAGCCAGTCAGTATATCGATCCGAGCGATGCCGACTGGCAGTCCTATCGTATTGAAACAGAAAACTGGCAGGCGCAAAAAGGCGATATTGTCGTTGCGCTGGACTTTCTGGGGTGGCATGGTCAGTTGGCGGTTGAACGTAATCAGTTAACACTGGAGCAGGCCGGGCAGCTCTATCTTTCCTCGCGGTTGGGGCACGGCGGTTATCACCGCTTTCAGTATCAGCCTGATCTGCTGCTTAAACGTCAGTCTGAGCAGGTACAACAGAGAGCGATGACTTATCGAGAACAGCTCCGCCAATGCCCTCGTATCCGGGAGCGTGCCGGCAGTTTTTTCCGTTGGCCCTGGTAGATGATTATTCCTTATCAGCAGTTGTCACCGGACACATTGCAGAACCTGATCGAAGAATTTGTGACCCGCAATGGCACCGACTATGGTTGTATTGAGGTTGGGTTACAGACCCGGGTTGAGCAGGTTCGGGCGCGCTTACGTTCCGGTGAGGCGGTTATTCTGTTCAGCCAGAGTACAGGGCAATGCAATATAGTACCCAGTAACAGTCTTTAATCATCATTCGATGATGGGAGGATAGGGTATGGATCAGTTAGAACAGATAACCGCGATTATTGCGCTGACCATGGGGGTTGGCTGGGCCAGTGGTATTAACCTGTATGCCACGATACTGATGCTCGGTCTATTATCTAATATGGGGCATCTGCAGTTACCCACAGGCCTTGAAGTTGTTGCTGATCCCATGGTGCTGATGGCTGCCGGCCTGATGTACTGCGTGGAATTTTTTGCTGATAAAGTGCCCGGTGTGGATACCGGGTGGGATACCCTGCATACCTTTGTCAGGATTCCGGCAGGCGCAGCTCTGGCTGCAGGTGCTGTTGGAGATATGAACGAAGCCGTTGTCGTCGCTGCAGCGCTGGTCGGTGGTGGACTGGCAGCTACCAGCCATGCTCTGAAAGCGGGTGGCAGGGTGATGATTAACACTTCACCTGAGCCTGTTACAAACTGGACTGCTTCAATTACCGAGGATCTGGCTGTGTTGGGCGGTCTCTGGGCTGCGCTTCACTATCCTGTTGTGTTTCTTATTATGCTGGCGCTGTTTATTGTGCTGGTGGTCTGGCTGTTACCGAAAATCTGGCGAGGCATCAAAAAGGTATTTGCATTTCTTGCCCGGCTGTTTGGTGGAGGAAAAAGTCCTGCTGGTATGCGGGAGCCTGCGTCGTTGCCGGATCGGAACGGGCACTGATATTGATGCAGTTGCCTGAGGGGATCAGAGTGCACGGCTATCCAGCCATTCGTTATTGATCAATGATTGCAAGAGGTCGGTACGGGTGATGATGCCGACCAGATGGCCGTGGTCTTCCACAACCGGAATGCAGGTAAGGCGATGTTCGGTACAACTGACCGCGAGCTGTCTGATGTTAGTGTCAGGTGTCGCAGTGATTATCTGGTTGGAATAGCACCCTTCAATATTGTCTTCGATGGAATGGCCGGTCGGGCCCTGGATACTCAGATATTCAAGCAGCAACTTTTCGGTAACAATGCCCATCATCCTGCCTGTTGTCGAAAGTACAATCAGATGGCTGATATCAAACTGGCGCATCTTGTACAGTGCGGCCTGAATCTTATTGCCCTGTAATACCGTCTGAACCGGTGAGGACATAATCAGTGAGGCGGGGATATAGCTGCGATTGTGTTCCTGTACCGGGCTAGTACCGCCGGTTTGCTGGTAGGCATTGGCACCTTGTCGTGCCCGGGTATTGGGAGTCTGGTTGCCGCGGCTCAGAATCTGATTGATATGATCGCGCTCATGGTCCTGTTGGCCGGCAGTTTCTGAAGGGTGCGACGTTTCAGCCAGTTGCTCTACGCCACCGGGCTTAAAGATTGACCTGACTGGTGTCTGAACACGATATCCCTGATCGTAAATTACCAATGCCATAATAAAACCTGAAAAACGGTCGGCTATCTTCCTGACTATATCGTCCGACGAATTAAATTCTTGATGATAAAGCGGGCCGGACTGAGCTTTTCTATCAGCTCAGTTTCCAGCGGTAAGGGGGTCCGCTCGATCATCGACGCTATAATCTCTCCACTGATTGGACCACTGATCAGTCCTTTTGATCCGTGTGCAAGATTAACATACAGGCCGGGGTAATGCTTTGGATCAGTTTCAATCTTTAGTTTACGGTCGTGGCTCAGTCTGGCGTAATCTTCACAGAAACTATTATAGACCGGTGCAGGGCCGATGATTGGCAGCTTATCCGGTGAAGCGCAGCGGAAACCGACTCGTCCATTAAGGCCTGAGGATTCTCTGTGCTGCCTTAGTTGGTCTCCCAGATCAGGAGCCATATCTGTGACTTTCTCCAGATTGTGCCGATGTCCTGAGTCACGAATATCGGTGCCGTTATCTTTCAGATCAAAAGTGGCGCCGAAACAAAAAGTGTCATCTTTAGCCGGTGAAATGTAGCCTTCACTGCATAAAACTGTATTCAGCCCGGCAGGCGTGATGCCTTCGGCCAGGGATACTTGACCCCGGATAGCCTGGACTGGCAGGTGGTCGAGTTGGTCAAATTTAACGGAGTCGGCAGCCGAAGCGACAATGCAAACCGGGGCTGTGACAGCTGTTCCCTGATCCGATGTGGCAGTCCAGAGGTTGTCGTTGTGTTCCAGCTTCTTGACATCGAAATTGAGCTGTACAGTGATATTCGGGTGTTCTGTTAACCACTCACAGAACAATGGAGGCGTCACCGAGCCCGCAGATGGAAAGTGCAGGGCGCTATTGGTGAGGGGGATCCCGGCAATATTACAGGCTTCACTCTGTTCAACAAATCGCACAACAGACTCCGGGTAGTTGCCTGATTCAGCCAGCTTACGATGCTTCTGTTGCTCTTTATCCGAACTCGCTATCTGTAATAAGCCACAGGGAGACCAGATATCTGTTCTGTCTGCCAGATTCTGTTGAAGAAAGCGGCTGCTGAACAGGTAACCGGATAAATGAATCCGGCTGGCGGGAATCGGTTCTATCGGCAGTTTCGCATAAAGGGCGCCCTGACGATTACCTGATCCTTCCTGTGCAATCTGATCACGACGGTCAATCAGGGTAACTTGCCACCCCCGCTGTGCAAGAGAGTATGCGGTAGAGCATCCGGCAATGCCCGCACCGATCACAATTGCGCGTTTATCACCCTCGTATTTCTCGGGTAAACGAAACCACGAGGGGACTCTATCAAGTGGTGTGTTTCCTTCCGGATACTCTCCGGTGTAGTGTCCGACCAACATTTCCCGCTTGCGGCCAAAGCCGGGTACTTTTTTAATTTCAAAACCTGCCGATTTGAGGCCTCTTTTGACAATTCCTGCACAGGTAAAGGTGGAAAATGTGGTATCTTTGTGGCTTAAACGGGCCATCTGCTGAAACAGTTCCGGTCGCCACATTTCAGGGTTCTTTGATGGTGCGAACCCATCCAGGAACCAGGCATCGACCTTTGCGTCAAGCTGGCTGTAACATTCAGTAGCGTCACCAAACATTAGCGTTAGAGTAATGCGGTTATTGTTAAAGTTCAAAGTGTGAAAGCCGGCTATAGGATCGGGATATTGAGCAATAAGTGCATCTGATAAAGGTTTTAATTTCGGGAAGGCGGATAAGGACTTTTGAAGGTCCGCTTTGGCTAAGGGATGTTTCTCAACAGAAATAAAATTAAGCTCGATGTCAGAAGGCAGGTGGTGAAGAGCGGTTAAGAAATTCAGGCCTGTACCAAAGCCTGTCTCTGCAATAATAAAATGACTGGCAGGTAAAGGGTGATTGAGATTGTTAGCTAAAAAAAATACGTAAGAGCTTTCATCAAATCCGTTGTCAAGACTGAAGTAAATATCTTTAAAATCAATAGATTGAGGTGTTTTTGAAGAGTCCCACTTCAGAGTAGCTGGTTTGATAATAGGCATTTGGTATTTTTGTGTTTCCGTAAGCTTGTAAACTTAAAATTCTACCTGTTTTATACAAAGATGCATATTTTTCAGTAGTTTTTGTTTTGTAAATGTTAGGAAAGTTTCAAGGAGAATAGAGAAGTGGATGTATTGTCATTGATTGGTCGGAGTGAACCGTTATTTCAGCGAGATTTAACATTGGTAAATGATGAGTTAGAAAAGATAGTATCAAACTCTTCTTTTCTTGTTTTGGGGGGCGCAGGAAGCATTGGTCAAGCAGTCACAAAAGAAATATTTAAGCGTAAACCTAAAAAAATACATGTTGTAGATATTAGTGAAAACAATATGGTTGAGCTTGTTCGGGATATAAGAAGTAGCTTTGGTTATATAGAGGGAGACTTTCAAACTTTTGCACTGGATATCGGTAGTGTTGAATATGATGCGTTTATAGAGGCAGATGGATATTATGACTATGTTTTGAATTTGTCTGCATTGAAACACGTGCGAAGTGAAAAGGATCCATTCACTTTAATGCGTATGATAGATGTAAATATATTTAATACAGTTAAAACTATTGATCAATCAATATCAAAAGGTGTCAAAAAGTATTTCTGTGTTTCTACTGATAAAGCGGCCAATCCTGCTAATATGATGGGGGCTTCCAAGCGGATCATGGAAATGTTCTTGATGCGAAAGAGGCAGGAAATTTCAATTTCAACTGCTCGGTTTGCAAATGTGGCTTTTTCTGATGGATCACTTTTACATGGTTTTAATCAACGGATACAAAAAAAACAACCTATAGTAGCTCCAAGTGATATTAAACGATATTTTGTAACTCCGCAGGAGTCGGGTGAGCTTTGTTTAATGTCTTGTATATTTGGTGATAAAGGGGATATTTTCTTTCCAAAACTTAGTGAAAGCCTACATTTGACAACGTTTGCTAAAATTGCAGTTAAATATCTCAATGAGATGGGTTTAGATCCTTATGAGTGTAATAGCGAGGATGAGGCAAGGGGCTATTTAAGGCATGTATCAGATGAAAAAAAATGGCCTTGCTATTTTACTAAAAGTGACACTACGGGAGAAAAGGATTTTGAAGAGTTCTATACAGCGTCTGAAGTGCTGGATGTAAAAAGGTTTTCAGATATAGGCATAGTTAAAAGTGGTCTTGATTATAATGTTGACCTTTTGAAATATTTTGAAAGTGAGATCTATAAAATGAAAGAATGTAAGAGGTGGACTAAAGAGTCTATTGTAAGCTTATTCTTTGAGATGATCCCGGATTTTCAGTATAAAGAAACGGGCAAATATCTTGATGGCAAGATGTAAGAGTGCTTACTATGGATGCTTCAAAGGTTATAGATTTTGTTCAAGAGATATACAGCACAGAAGAATTTATCCCGCTGCATGCGCCTACATTTGTGGGTAATGAAAGCAAATACGTGAGCCAAACAATTGAAAGTACATTTGTCTCTAGCGTTGGTGGCTTTGTAGATGACTTTGAAGAAAGAATTGAATCATTTACAGGCTGTGGAAAGGCTATAGCAACAGTGAATGGAACTTCTGCATTGCATGCTGCATTAGTAATGGCAGGAGTTCAGCGTAATGATTTGGTGATCACCCAGGCACTTACATTTGTAGCAACTTGCAATGTAATATTTCATATGGGCGCAGAGCCTCTCTTTGTAGATGTTTCACCTATTAGTTTAGGGTTGTGCCCAATTGCTTTGGAAACTTATTTAGAGGAATTTGCAGAACTGAGAGATATCGGCTGTTATCACAAAGAAAGTGGGCAGCGTATAAGAGCAGTTGTTCCGATGCATACATTTGGCCATCCTGTGGAGTTGGACGAGATAGTGGCTCTTTGTAAAAAATGGCAGATAGTATTAGTCGAAGATTCAGCAGAAAGTCTTGGGTCATTCTATAAAGGTCAGCATACAGGGACTCTTGGGGAATTTGGGGCTTTAAGTTTTAATGGTAATAAAATAATAACAACTGGTGGTGGTGGAATACTTCTATGTAAAAGCAAAAAGTCAGGAGTGAGTGCGAAGCATTTAACAACCACTGCCAAAAAAATTCATCCGTATGAATTCTTTCATGATATTGCTGGTTTTAATTACAGAATGCCAAATTTAAATGCTGCTTTAGGATGTGCACAGCTAGAGCAATTGACTAAGTTGCTAGTAGGGAAACGAAAATTGGCTGAAAAATACGAGGCTTTTTTTGAAGGGGCTGAGTATGGTTTTGTAAAAGAGCCCGGTTATGCAAGTTCAAACTATTGGTTAAATGCAGTTCGATGCTCAGATAAAAAAAATAGAGACTACCTATTAGAGTGTACAAATAAGGTCGGAGTAATGACTCGGCCTGTGTGGAAACTAATGAACCATCTTCCGATGTATAAGGAAGCAAGATGTGGTGACCTGAAAAATTCTATTGATCTGGAAAACACGTTAGTTAACTTGCCGAGCTCTCCTGTGCGAATAAAATAGTAACTATGTGCTTTTAAAAATCTTAGGGAGTGAGGGAGATCCGCAGGCGTTCTTAAACTTTGCCTATGTAGAGGCTATTGGCCCAAGATAAATTGCATTAAAACAGCTTTTGCATCTAAGTGCTGGACCTTTGTACAGGGGTAGGGGAACAGTTTGAACTTTACTATTGACGCTAGTGATGCTGATAGTGAGTTCTTTGGTGAAATGTTTCGGTCAATGTGTGAGCATGAATGAGAAAGATATATCAGTTCACTATTAATAAAAGAAAAGTTTAGATGTGATGTTTAATGCTGATTAGGGCTCTTTGCCCCGAAAAACTGTATTGATCAAAAAAACGGTGTTGTACTTTGGAAGATCTGAAGGTTGTAAGACTAGGTATTTTTGGGACCTCTGGTATGGCTAAAGAAGCTGGAGATATCGCTTGGAACTTAGGATATGATGTTTTTTATATAGCAAATAGTGAGTCTGAACTAAATGCTTGGTCTGGCGCAGAGGTTGTGATACTTGAATCAGATCTGAATATGAATGATAAATCGGTTTTTTCTATTGGTATTGGTGATTCAAGAATTAGAAAAAATATATATAAACGATATATGGATAAATTGGAGTTTATAAATCTGATTCACCCGGAAGCTAGTTTTGGTAAAGGGCAAAGGGAAAGACTGAATGATAATATGGGATTGATTGTTGCAGCAGGGGCTCGGTTTACAAACTCAATCAGCCTAGGTGATTTCTCGATAATTAATCAAAACGTTACAATTGCGCATGATTGTCAAATAGGGGAATTTGTGCATATAGCATCGAATTCAACTATATCGGGGAACGTAAAAATATGTGACCATGCTTGGTTGGGAGCCGGGGTCATTATAAATCAGGGGGCTAATGAATTACCGTTAGAAATAGGGGGCGAATGTGTAATTGGCTCTGGGTCTGTTGTTGTTAAAGACTGTGAAGCCGGCCGAACTTACATTGGCGTACCAGCGAGGTGTATCTCATGACGATTGAAGAAGGAGCAAAGCCCTCAATCGCAATTGTAACAACTGCGTTCGACGTTTGTGATAATATTTGGAAAGATTACTTTTCGTCATTACAAGGCCAGACAAGGAAGGATTTTGATGTAGTGATGGTCAATGATGGGTTTACAAAGCTTGGTGAGGTTAGGGAAATGTTTCCTGATTTAAGTATCAGGGAGTTTTCACCTGCAAACTCTATTGCAAGAAATCGTCAAAAAATGATTGAGTTAGTGAAAAGTGAATATGTATACGCTGTTTTTTGCGATTTTGATGATTTTTTTTCTGAAGATCGAGTGTTGGAGAGTGTAAACGCTCTGAGTGACTGTCATATTGTATTAAATAATTTATCTATCTATAAAGAGGGAAGCCCGGAAATGGATCCTTTTTTTACTGAATTAGATGAATTTTTTCCGATTGATAGTAATTTGATTCTTCAGAAAAATTTTTTTGGGTTTAGTAATACAGCAATGCGCTGTGAATCAATCCCAAATGTCGACTTTTGTGAAGAGCTAGTCGCTGTTGATTGGTATTTCTTTTTTTGTGTGATTTTGGATGGAGTAAAAGCACGATATATAAATAAGGTGCTTACATATTATCGTCAATATGATGCAAGTCTTGCTACGCCGGAGATTAAGGATGTTGCGCAGGTAAGGAAAGAGATTGATGTTAAACTAAGGCACTATAAAGCTCTTTCCAATATATCGAAAGACTATTTTCGGTTTTATGAGATTCTTAGCGGCTTTAAAAGGCTGGATGATAATAAGTTAAGTCAATTGTTAGAAGATATGCCAGCAGCTAATGCTTGGTGGTCTATTTTAGAGGTGAAAACTTCAAAATGAATATTACAGAAAATACAAAAATAGAGAATTTTTCCAAGCCATATTTGATTGCTGAGCTGGGCTCTAATCATAATGGAGATATGGAGCTTGCAAAGAAGTTGATTTTGCAAGCAAAAGAAGCAGGTGCAGACTGTGTTAAGTTTCAAAGCTGGTCGAAGGATTCTATTTTTGCGAGGAAAAAGTATGAAGAAAACTGCTTTTTAGCAGATGATTATCGCAATAGGAATGACTATACACTAGAGGAAATTGTAGATGAGTATGCTATTTCTGAAAAGGAGCTTCTAGAAATGAAGCTTTTTGCAGACGAAGTAGGTATTGACTGTACATCTACTCCTTTCAGTCGAAAAGAAGCAGACTTTTTGGTTAATGAGTTGAATGCTCCGTTTATTAAAGTAGCCTCAATGGATCTTAATAACTATCCATTTTTAGAGTATTTGGCAAAATTTAATAAGCATATTGTACTATCGACAGGATTGAGTGACTTAAGTGAGATAGATGAAGCGATCAGAACGATAGAAAAGGCGGGTAATAAAAACTTATCAATTTTGCACTGTGTAGCAACTTATCCTCCAGAAGATAGTGATATTAATCTAAATAATATTGTAACTCTAAGGAAGCTCTATCCTGATTACCCAATAGGTTTTTCTGATCATAGTATAGGGACTGCTATTCCGCTGGCTTCAGTAGCGCTAGGTGCGGCGATAATAGAAAAGCATTTTACACTAGATAAAGACATGGAAGGTTGGGATCATAAAGTTTCAGCCACTAAAGAAGAAATGGCCGAAATAATCTCTGGGGCAGAACGAATAGTTTCTGCAATGGGCTCTTACCGTATCGTAAGGACCGAGAGTGATGAACGTCGTGCAGAATTTCGTAGAAGCATTGTCCTGACTAGAGCAATGAAAGCCGGTGAAACAATTGGCGAAGGTGATATTGATTTCAAGCGGCCAGGAACAGGAATTGCGCCAGGTGAAATGAAGAACGTCTTAGGTCGGAAATTGAAGCACGACCTTGCATATGATCATATTCTGACAATGAATGATTTTCTGTAATGATTGCTATTATTCCAGCTCGGGGAGGCTCAAAAGGCCTTCCCGGGAAAAATATTCGTTCCCTTTCAGGCAAACCGTTAATTGCTTATACAATTGAAGCGGCGATTCAGTCCAGAGCTGTAACGAGGGTAGTTGTTTCAACAGATTGTCATGAGATAGCCGATGTAGCTAAGCTCTATGGTGCCGAAGTACCATTTCTCAGACCCGATGAACTCTCAACGGATTCAGCAAACGCAATAGATGTGTATGTTTATATGATCGAAAAATTGGGTGATTCGATGGCTCAATCAGGTGATCTTGAATCGATTGTAGTCCTACTACCTACTTGCCCGATGCGAAATGCTAAAGATATTGATGAAGCAATAAGCATCTTTAAAGAAAAAAAAGCTGACTCAGTGATTAGTCATACTGAAGAAGCTCACCCTATAAGATGGCATAAGTATATAGACAGAGAAGGTAAAATTAGCAATATTTTTGAAGAAACACTGAGAAACAGACAAGAAGAAGTGCCTACTTACTACCCAAATGGAGCAATCTATGTTTTTAAAAGTGATATTTTAAGAAAAGGGGCTTATTACTCAGAAAAAAGTTATGCGTATTTAATGCCGCGGAAACGGTCCGTTGATATTGATACAATAGATGATTTTGAATATGCAGAATTTTTAATGAGGCGGTGAAATGAAATACTCATATATCCTAAGTGCCAATTCATCTTTTAATGAGATTATAGCTGCATTGGACGAGGCGGGAGTAGGATTTCTTGCCTTGGTTAATGAGTTGGGAAAGCTCGAGGGTGTTATTACTGATGGAGATGTCAGGAGAGCTGTATTAAATAAAAAAGAAGATTTGGGCTCCGTTGTTAATGAGAATCCGCATACTATGCTTGAAGGAAGTAGTGAGGCGGAAATTATATTTAATCTTAAAAGACTACATAGAAGGCATATGCCGATTGTAGATAAAGAAAATACTTTAATTAAAGTGTTTGCTTTGGATGATGTAGATTTCTTTCAGAGGGAAAATTATGTCGTTATTATGGCAGGGGGGTTAGGGTCAAGATTAGGTGAGCTAACAAATGATACACCTAAACCTATGATTCATGTTGGCGGAAAGCCAATGCTCCTTCATATAATTGAGCTGATGAGAGAGCAAGGTTTCTATAAATTTTTACTCTGCGTTAATTATAAAAAAGAAAAGATTAAAAATTACTTTAAGAATGGAAAGCATCTTGGTGTAAATATTGAATACATTGAGGAGCGTGATCGCTTGGGAACTGCTGGTGCACTGAGTTTAATTGATAAAGATTTCAATATGCCATTTGTAGTTATGAATGCAGATGTGATAACTAATTTAGATTTTGGTCAGTTGCTTGATTCGCATGGAAGGAATGGGTCAGTCGCTACTATGTGTTTAAGACAGTATTCAGAAAAAATTCCTTTCGGTGTTGTTGAAACTGATGCAAATGGTAGTGTCTCTGCAATAAAAGAGAAGCCGGAATACACATTTAATGTTAATGCAGGAATTTACGTGCTTAATAACGAAGTGTTGAGATATATCCCGGATAATCAATTCTTTGATATGCCCTCATTGTTTGATCAGCTGTTGAGTGAAAAAATACTATGTGGGACATACAGTATTTTAGGCTACTGGATGGATCTGGGTCGTAAAGAGGATCTTGATAAAGCAGAAAAAGATATGATTTGTTAATGTGAGAAGAAAGTTGAATATACTTTGTCATGTAGGTCCATGGTGTGTAAGTCAATATCGAGCAATTGCGCACTCGGTTCAGAGCAATGCGAAAGTTTTTGTGATGAGTGGCTTCAAAGATATTGATGAAACAGGGTTCCAAAAAAAGTACTATCAAAATGTAAAAGCTCAAAAGGTCGAGATGTTTGGGCTGAACGAAGATGACTTTATTTTGAGGTGCCGTTTACTGAGGTCTTTGCCCCGTGATGAGGCTATTTTGCACTTGTACTCGACTAGAGATGCTGTAAGTCGGGTTCTAGATGACATAATACCTGAGCTTGTCATTAGTGAAGTTGTAGATCAGTTTTTGATTGATGTTCTGCGTTATGAATGTGAAGAGAGAGGAATCCCTTTTTACGGATTAGTCGTATCGTTTGTGAATGGATATTTCAGGATCACAGGTCGTGGTGAAAAACAGTTGCTTAGGAAGAATATTTCAGAGCAGGAAGTTGATTTCGTTCTTAAGAAACTTAACAAAGATGACTATGCTCCAGCATTTGTGACCAATAATAAGCTAAATGGTAATAAGGCGATTCAGGTATTTCTCAGGCTTGCAAAAAGTAATCTGAAAGTTCCATACTTTTATTTAAAGCGTTTTCTGAGTGGTGAGAAATATAACTATCATTATTGGGCATCTTACTTATCCGCTAAAGAAACGTTTCATTTAATGCCTAAGATTAATTTGGGTGGCAGTGTTTCATCTTTAAAACGCAATCCAGGTGATCAGCAAAGGATATATGTTCCATTGCAAATGTATCCAGAGGCTACTATCGAATACTGGTA
>JAOXSA010000194.1 GCA_025800245.1 Amphritea sp.
TCACCTGTTCGCCCCAGAACAGCCTCTGGAGGTTGCCTCCCCTACCTCCCCTGCTCACCCTCCCGGCACCGATGATGCCCCAATGGGCTCCGGGGAGCCTGCTCCTGAACCGGCTTCGGTTACACCGCCAGCTGGAGCCCCGCCCCCAGATCCTACCCCCTTCGCATCGTTACTGGACAGGTTTGTTGACATACCAGCCTCCCTCGCCGATCCGAACGAACGACGTACTCCCACAGTTCCTTCCCAAAGCTTCCCCGACCCACTGACCGGGAACGCGGACCCTCCCGTGAAAATTACTCCACTTCTACAGTACCTTCAAAAACACCTCACTCCCCACCTACAGGCTCAGATTGGTACCAATACCAGGTCCTGCTTTGTAACCCTCATAATTGGCCCTAGTACCGATTGTCGGGTTGGCCCGGCCCTTGTCTTGTTCATCCCATCGGACCTCATCCACGACTTCAATTGCCCCACCGAGTGGGAGCCGCTTCTGTTGTACATTGCGGCCTCCCTTTGTTACCCCGACCTTCCCTTCCTCGTCACCACTCCCGACTACGTAGCAGGGGCCCTCTGCACTGCCCAGGGTCTCAGGGATCTGTTTAAATCCAGTTGCCCCCATGTTTTCATGTCCACTGCTGACTCGCTTGTCTCCCCACACCTCTTTTTACATTTGCCACCACACGCCCCTCTCTCCCTAGACGCTATGGACACCGGCACCGAACAGACCACCACACAGACTTTTCGTTTTCGATCTCCCGACGAGATCACTCAACTTATCCAGCTAACTGCCTCTGATCAGCTGTCCAGCACCGCCTCTAATCGGGCCTCCTTATTGGACCCGGTCCTCCAAGATATGCACTTCCCCCTTTACTGCACACCGTACTACGGATACTCCCCTACTAACCCTCTCGAACTTCAAGTAGAGCTTCTCCAGCTCTCCACCCATTTACTATCAACACTCTCCCTCTTGGCCAGTCATCTTGATGATCACTCGCTGCCTACCCCATCTGCCCTACTTTCCGTTATCGCTACCCTCCACCCCCACTTGGTTCAAGTTGGCCCAGGAGAAGGCCTCCTCCTAAGCCCTTTCACTGACCCCGACGACGCAGATCCTCCTCAGCCTTGCTGGCTTAACCGCATAGGGGGACCCAGCCCCCCAGCACCTACAAAGTTCCTGACATTAGAGCAATCCCTCACCGCTTACTCATCCTCAGCACCCTTACAAATGTTTCTCAAACCCCTGCCCTTAGGGCCTTCAGCATGTGTTCATCTTAACCCGGGCCTTTTACCTCCCCCATTAGTTATGTCGCCACACAGCCCCCTCGCCCTCCGCAGTGAACCAAGTGGCGGTTGGGGAGCCATCCAATACTATTTCCATTTTCGCTACGGTATTGAAAAAGTTTCTCTCGACCTTCTCAACCCGGAAATCCACCAATTACCCAACGATTTTCCCACGTCTATCCTCAGGTATGAGGGCTGGGCGGAACCTGAAGACCTTTTCCAGATCTTACCCCCTCCCTCCTCTGATCCATTCCCCGTCATTTCGATCCTTTGCCCGAAATCTTCGACATATGGTTCCCCTGACCATGGACTCACATTCTGCAATGGCGCTGCCTTCGCCCAACAAGCCACATCTTACGGCCCCTCACTGGCCATACCGGATTGGCATCACCAATATTCCGAGACAACAGGACTCTGGACTGCCGTCGCATGCCATACACCCGATTGTGGCCCTATCGCGCTTGCTTACCACCTCACCACTCGGTACTGGGCTTCCCACCCAGTTGACTCCTTATCGATAGACAACTTTGCAACCCCCGTTACCGCGGCCTTTACGACCCTCATTAACTCAAACAGACACGGGGTCCCGGCCCACTCCCTCCCTCCACATACCCTGTTCTCGACAACAGCCCGGCTGTTACTCACCATATTCGCTGGACTCGACCTACTGGTCGAAGGCTTCGGACCTGGCGCGTATGCCGGAGCAGTTATCACCAATCTGGCTTTCACTTACTCGCGTTTTAAAGCTATGCTGGTCTCTTTGGGCGGCATTGCAATGCACGTCCCCACCTTTGTAACGTGCCTCAACCATTTCAAAGCACACCACCTTAACATCGAGGAAAAATATGCCACTTATACTGCCGCGCTGAAACAAATAGTTTCGCGCCGACCCGCCGGCCCCCCTCCCACCCCTAAATTCGTACTCATCTTGGCTCAACATGTCCACGACCGCCGTACCCCATGGCGCCTCAACACCGTCTTGGCCGCACACCTTTTCAATCATGGTATCCACCTCATCACACTCCACGATGACCTGGCCCAGCAGCGTGATCGTGCTGACGCACGGGGTATCCCACACGTCCCAACATCCAAATTCGGACGTTATCGCCACGACTATGAATGGCTTATCCCCTCACTCAAGTTTTTCTCACCAACCACGCTGTTCACAAGAGCTTTCATGCCATTTGCC
>JAOXSA010000211.1 GCA_025800245.1 Amphritea sp.
ATGATCCCTGAGTACCTGATGCCGGGTAGCGAAGTAGCGAACCCCACCATCAATCATCAGATTCAGCTCGCTTTCCACCATTTCCAGTGTTCGGATCGCTCTGAGATCAGACGCCCACAACTGTCCGGCAAACTCATCGGGGAACAGGTCAAAATCGCTCTTCAGCTCATAGTCCGCGCCTTCAATACCATAAGCTCGTGTAAATGCATCATTAACATACACATAGCGCCCCTGAAGGTCTTTCATAGCGATCAGGATAGTGGTGTTATCCATAATCGTCTGCAGACGGTTCTCCGATTCATCCAGCTCATTGCGGGTGTGATGAATATCGGTGACATCGATCAGGTTCAGTACCACAAAGCGGATCTGTTCTTCCTCATCCACCCCGGGAGTAATTACCAACTGATAGTAGCGGTCATCATTCTGGACCAGTGATTCGTGTTTTTCACCGTGAGCCAGGGCGCGGCCCAGCAGTTGCTCCACATCGTCCAGATACAAAGGGAAACGAATCCGGTTAACGGAGGTGCCGCGGGCGTTGCGCCGCAGATTAAACTGAAATGCAGCACTGGAATTGAAGCGCAGCAGATTCAGTGTTTCATCAAACACCAACACCGGGAAGTCCAGCGAGTCGTAGAGATGGATATACTCATCATTAAGCGCTCCCAGTTCCGAGGTCTTCACGCTTAACTCTTCGTTGACGCTGACCAGCTCCTCATTGGTCGCCTGTAACTCTTCATTGGCAGCTTCCAGCTCTTCGTTGGTTGCCTGCAGCTCCTCATTAGAGGCCTGAGCCTCCTCATTCAGCGACTGCATCTCTTCATTTGCAGTAGCCAGTTCCTCAACCAGAGACTGCATCTGCTCCTGAGTAACCTGCAGCTCATCGGTATAAAGCTGCGACAGACTCTTAGACGGCTTATCGGTTATTTCCTGCTGCGAGGGCGCAATCACCAGCAGAATCCGCGTTTCATTACCCACCGAGGTATAGCTGAGAGACAACTGCCAGTATCTGCCATCCAGCTCCAGAGGCCGACCCGACTGAGGCTGATTCAGCTTTTTCAACTGATGGAACATCGACATCAGATCACTTTTAAACTCTGTTGCGACAACATCAAACAACAGAGTATCTGTGGCCCCCTCGGGGAATTTGAAAAACTGCTGCACCGCACCGGATGTCTGCAGAATCTTGCCCTCAACAGAACACAGCGCAGCGGTGGAAGACAGGTGATGGGTCAGAGCATCAACCAGTAGCTGAGGCGACTCCTTACGCCGGATCGTCACCGAGCCCAGCTGATTATTAATCCGGGAATCCAGCATCGGCCGGCTTTCTCCGGACTTCTGAAATACACGCTCACGGCGGTCGGTATAAGTAAACAGTTGCTCTGCCTGGGCAACACTTTCTGACCGCCCCAGAAACAGCGTGCCGTGTTCCTTCAGCGAGAAATGGAACCTTTGCAGTACCTTCGATTGCAGAGGGTTATCAAAATAGATCAGCAGATTCCGGCAGGTGATCAGGTTGAGACGGAAAAACGGCGGATCATTAATCACGTTATGGCGGGCAAAGACAATCATGTCCCGCAGTTTCTTACTTACCTCGTAGGATTTATCCTTTCGCAGATGAAAGTAGCGCGTGATCAGCTGTTCTTTCAGATTAGCCAGCGCCTGAGCCCGGTACACGCCCTGCCGGGCAAAGTTCAGCGCATCCTCATCAATATCGGTGGCAAAAATCTGCACGGCGTTAGCCCGCTTATTTGCCAGCAGCTCTTCCATAATCAGAATGGCGACGGTATAAGCCTCTTCACCTGTCGCACAACCGGCAACCCAGACCCGGTACTCTTCATCATCACTGAGTGCCTGAATCGACTCGGCGATGGAACGCCTTAGCACCGCAAATGATTCGGGATCGCGGAAGAACGCGGTTACGGAGATCAGAATGTCTTTGGCGAGCTGATCGACCTCTTCTGGCGAGTTATTAATCCACTCACAGTATGAATCCATCGTGTGGTGCCCGGTTGCGACCATTCTGCGTCGAACCCGGCGGGACAGAGTGCCGACCTTATAGCCGGAAAAGTCCTGATCTGGTACCTGATTCAGGACCGAAATAATCCTGTCCAGAACGGAATGAGAGAAGCTGTCATCCAGGTTTTCAGCTTCCGGCAATTGCATCAGTTTCTGCGCAATTTCTTCGGGCGCCAGTGTGAAATCAGCCACCTCAGCATCAATGGCTGCAACCGGCATCCCTTCATATTTAGCCGTTTCCGGTTTTTGCGCGATGGTGATGCCACCTGCAGCCTGAATGGCCCTTAAACCGGCAGTTCCATCCGACCCGGTGCCAGACAGAACCACCCCTACTGCATTTTCCTGCAGACTGTCGGCCAGTGAGAAAAAAAATTCATTAATGGAGGGTTTCGGCGAGACTTCCGGAGCGGCCTCTTCAAGATGCAACCGTTCGTCGCGAACGACTGCATTGCAATTGGGAGGGACTACATACACAACACCAGGCTGAGGTATCGTACCATCCGCCAGTGTTTCAACATTCAGTCGGGTTTCACGGGTCAGCAGCTCCGCCATCATACTTTTATAGTTGGGCGATAAGTGCTGCAGTATGACCACCGCATAGGCAAAGTTAGCATCAATATGTGACAACAACTGGGAAACAGCTTCGAGTCCGCCTGCTGATGCTCCTACGGCGACGATGGGTACACGTTGTTTCAAGAGACTCAGTTCCGTATGCGTAAAATAATCCAAACATTGGATACTACGGTATCTGGTTCTGAAAAGACCGTTTTTCGTTACCCATTTTGATAAAAATCAAACAAATAGCAAAGGCTCTGACACGACAGCACTGCATTGGTGCATAACAGAAAAATCACTTCGCTGAAGCAATCTTACATCATGCGTCATTTGCACAAATCTGGTGCGGAAAGTCGGTCGCAATAAAATCCAGTAAGGCGTCCACTGTGACCGCCGGTGAAAAGTAATACCCCTGAACATAACGGCACCCCAGCGCCTTCACCAGATCCAGCTGTTCCTGTGTTTCGACGCCTTCGGCAACCGCATGCATACTGAGATTGTTACCCATTTCCAGAATGGTTTTAACCAGCAGATAGTCATCCTTATCTTCGACAATATCCGCGATAAATGAGCGATCTATCTTCAGCACATCGAACGGATAGCGCTTCAGATACGCCAGTGATGAGAATCCTGTACCAAAATCATCGAGGGAGATTTCAAATCCCGCCGCTTTCATCCGCCCCAGCAGGTGTTCGGCCAGTTGCGGGTCTTTCATCATAAAGCCCTCGGTAATCTCTACCGTGACCAATTCAGGCGGGATCGACAGCCGCTCAACCAGAACAGCGAGATAATCCTCCTCATTCACCAATTCAGAAAACTCCTGAGGTGAACGATTAAGGGATAATCCGAGCGGTTGGCGCAAACGGGTATTGATCTGTTTCAGATCCGTGAGCGCCTTCTCTGCCACCAGCGCATCCAGCTCATAGATCAGGCCCGAACGCTCGGCAATATCGATAAACTCATCCGGTCTCACCGGTCCCAGACGGCTGTCATGCCAACGCGCCAATGCTTCGCAGTGGACGATATTTCCGGTTACCGTATCGATGATCGGCTGATAATGCACATCTATCCTGCGGTTTTCTATAGCATCGGCAAGCCGCAAGCGGATCTCCTGATAACGTTCAACAGCCTGCCGTAATATTGGGGTGTAAAAAGCATAACTGGAGCCGCCAGTCTTCTTCGCCTCATTGAGTGCCTGATCCGCACATTTGAACAGTTCAGAACCGTCCAGCCCATCTTCCGGAAACACGCTGACACCCACTGAAGTCGAGCTTCTCAGCCGCAACGCCTCGAACTCGAAGATACCGGCAAAGATACTCAATAAGCCATTCAGGAGCTCCCGCACTTCGTGGATATCGCTGTAGCCGACAAAGATTGCAAACTCGTCGCCTCCGAGCCTTGCAAGGAGCGTGTCCTGACAGATCAGCTTTTTAAGCTGGCTGGCGATCATCTGCAACATCAGATCACCGATACTGTGCCCCCAGGCATCGTTAATGCCCTTGAAATCATCAATATCAAGTACAATGAACGCACCGTAGCCACTTTTGGCTTTCAGAGTAATCAGCTCACGTTCAAGCTGCACATTAAACTCATAGCGGTTGAGTAAACCGGTTAGCGCGTCATGGGTTGCCTGGTAGGCGATCAGCTCCTGGGTTTCTTTCTCAGACGTGATATCACGGTGAATTGCCAGATAGTTTTTTACACCACCCTGCTCATCGGGAATGATGCTGATACAGGTAAATACCGGATAGAACGCGCCTGACTTGTGGCGGTTCCACAGCTCCCCTTTCCAGTAGCCTTTTTCAGAAAGTTCTTCCCAGAGTTCACGATAAAACTGTTTATCCTGCAGACCTGAACCCAGTACGCTGGGATTTTGTCCCTCCAGTTCAGCCAGCGAGCTGCCAGCCATATCCGCCATGGACTCATTGATATAGACGATTTCATTACGGGCATTGGAGATGATGATGCCATCTTTGGAGAAGTCATAAACCTGCTGCGCAATCTGCAGCCGATCATTTTTCTCCTGCAAATCCGCGATCTCAGTTTTAAGCAGGTGTTCGTACTTGATCCGTTCAAGCTCTCTGGAAGAACGGAATGCAAAGGCCAGAAAATAATTTTTGAAAGCGTCTATCTGCTCTTCAGGTATTGAATGCCTGAAAAGCGCGGAAAGAATACCGATCACGTTGTCATCGTTATCGCGCAGCACAATCCCCATGTACCCTTCTACAGCAAGGTCACGGAGAAAATCGTCAGTTGGGTAGCGCTCTATCACTCCCTGGGTGATACAGGCCTCGCCACTGCAACGCAGATCTTCACAGGGAGTGCCAATCAGTGAATAGCGAACAGACGGAAACAGCTGGCCGTCACCATAGAAAGCCACCGTTTCCGCTTCGCCATTGTCGAGAATCCTGGCGACATAGGTGTAGTCCGACTGGATCAGACCACTCAGTTTTCTCGTCAGAACGTTAAAGTACCCTTCACCACAAAACTCGCTCAACTCATCCGCGCTGAGTGTCAGGTTATCCGCTGAATGCATATCTAGCACCTGATGACATATGATTGTTAACAATCTATATACCATCACACTAATTATCAAATACTGATATCCCCAAAATAGCAGTTTGAAAAAACAGGACTTAAACGATCGTTTAAGACTTTTTCCTATAGCCATCCATGGCTAAAAAAACGATGATGCACCACCGCGCTTTAAGTACACACCGGCAGGTTAAGGAAACATGGATAGTTACAAGCCGCTTCGTCTGGTCAGGGATTTGATCGACTTCAGAATTACTTTTTATTGGATAGATTCGCAGAATCAGACTATCAGCCCTCTGCTGGAAACACTTGCGAGCGCCAGAGAATGGTTTATACGCTATCAGTTTGCCGCATATCCCGGTCAGGAGCGCCGAGCCAGCCACCTGGATCGCAGGAAATCTCAGTACACCTCTTCGTTCCAGAACACCCGACGCTATCAGCGCGACCCGAACAGCCATGGCCGGCGCATAACGGATCAACCCGTTCATATTGCCATTGACCATGCCACAATGAAGATTGATGAGTTTAAAAACCAATGGCGATCCCTGTAACTGATAGCGGTTAGCAGAAGACAGAGGCAGAGCCTGAAGGCCAGAGACAGAAAGACAATGACAGAAAGTCAGAGGCTATGAGTAATTAACTGCCTGCACCACTCCCGACTTTCCGGATAATGATCGCAGTCCAGCACAAACTCCTGCCCTCTTGCAGCACACTGAAGCAGACAGCGATCACCATCCAGATTCCAGCGTTCCATTTTCTGATGGTAAGTCAGCGGCGGCCGTTGATCCGGATAAAACCAGGCAGGCAGTTGCCACTGGCTGGGATTGACCGACTCTTCGGCTGTCAGTTGCAGCAAAGGGGCAGAATGAGTGAATACACCGCTGCCCGGTAGCTGTTCATCCAGCCCGATACTGAGCGTCTCTCTGGCGATATACAGCGTATTGTTAGGATCCGCTGACATTTGCAGATGTGGATGATAGCTCAGCCAACGGTGCTCTGATTGCAATTCATCCACCTGCAGTACTTCGGCGATCTGCATCCAGCCCCAGAGTATATGCCGGGGACGACTGCCCGGCACAAATCGCCAGCGCCGCTGATGCTTTTCAACCGGACGAAAAAGCGCGAAGTAGAGAAACAGATCGCCCTCTCCGACGTTCTGTTTGCGCAGATGTCCCTGCGCTGCACCGCTCTGCCCCAACACTGGCCTCCAACCAATCGGTCGCGGCAAATGACCGGGCACAAGGTCAGGATCCAGATGGGCGCGACTGGCACGATTCATCCGGCCTCGGGTCAGATGAGATAACAAGGCACCATAATCGTCACCAAAATCAATATTGCCGTAACGAATATCAGACTGATTGTCAGGGATCGGCAGGGTCAGCAAGCGCCCATCGGGCAGGATCGGACTGGGGCAGCCGCCCGCAGAGCTGTCAAAACCCTTTCGGCTGAGAATGATCTTCAAGGCTATCAGCTCTGGGCAGTCAGGTGATTCTGCTTAACCCAGATCAGACTCTGTGGTCGAACCTGAAACGGCTCCCCTGCTCCGCTGGGCAGACGTAACCAGCAACCAGCACCACAAGCGTTACCCTGAAGTTCAATCACACCTTCAATAACAAAAATCTCCAGCCCATGGGTCGCTGAATCAAAGCTAAGCGTCTGAGCGGCATCAGTCCGCAACAGTTCGATGCGCTCATCATGCCACTGATGCAGAGGCAGGCAACTCATTCCGTCACCACTCTCAAGCCACTGAGCGGAGAGGATATCGATACAGACATGCTCAGAATCATCCGCCTGAAACTGATGCAGTTTGACCAGGATCTCACACCCTTCTGTACTGAACGGTGCATGACGGAAGCCTTCAGGATTTCTGAAATAAGTCCCGGCAGGATAATCACCAGACTCATCGGAAAAAACACCGTTCAATACCAGTATCTCTTCCCCTTTAGGGTGATCATGGGCGGAAAAGCGGGCACCCGCCTCATAACGCACCACACTGGTTGCATGTCCCCGCTCCGCCTCTTCCCGGGCCAGCGGTTTACGCCAGACACCGGCCATCGGACTGGCTACCCAGTCCTGCTGGTTAGTATCAATGACCACGGTCTGACTGAAATCCATATTAAGCATAACGACTCCGCTGGTGAGATAATCAGCCGCAGTATATCCCAGTCAGATATACGGAGTATCCTTCAGATACAGATTTTTCTTACATCATCCGGATATGGCTCATATCGTAGAGTTCGTCCGGCGCGCAGCTTATCTCACCGTATGGGTTGTTGCGCATCAGGCGCATAAACTGCTGCTTATTCAGATGTAACAGGTGCCTGTGGTCCCCGGCTTCCAGATAGATATCTTCTTCATCCTTCAATGCACCATCCCAGATCACATTGAGACCATAAGCCTGACCTACTGCTGGAATTGCGCCTTTATCACAATCACCAAATATACGCTCAAGATCCGCCTCAGACGCCAGCTCAGCATGGCAACCAATCAGACGTTCAACTTCGGGGAGCACCAGCTTGTTCATTGCCGGGATCACCGCCATCAGATAATGGCTGTTATCGTGCAGTACAACCGCCTTCGCAACTTTCTTCAGCGGTACTGATGATGATATGCCAGCTTCAGCGGCCGTCGCTGTAAAAGGATGTTCTACCGTGTCATAGCGACAGGCCCGGTTTTTCAGATAGGAGTCCAGTGTAGTTGCAACAGACATAATGCCACCTCCGATTTCGCCTCTCATTCCCTACTGAAGTATAGAAACTGAGCGACGAAACAAGATGAAAATTACGCAGTCACCTGACCTCTCAGGCGTACTGTTGATCTGAATCAGAATCGGAAACGACCAATCAGCTCATTCTGTTGCAATCCCAGGCTGGCCAGTTCGTTATTCAGCTGCGCTGAGGTCTGGGCGTGCTCCGCCACATCATCCGCAACGCCACGAATCTTCTGCAGACTGGAATTAATATCTTCAGCAGCTGAACTCTGCTGATCGGCCGAAGCGGCAATCTGCACCGACATTCCGGAGATATCTTTCACCGAATCGCCAATCTCCCGGAACATCGCATTGGCATCCTTCACCTGAACGGCTGTTTTTCCAGCCAGAGATGAACTGTAGTGGCACAATGACAGAAGCGCAGCGATGGCTCTATACCTACCAGAGGGTATAAAGCCTCACAGATCAGTATGTCCAGCCTCTTTACCTCCCATTTTCAGTATTTATGTGGCCAACCGCTGACCTGCCACATTTACTGAATCAATGGACAGGGTATTATGGCTTCAGGGACGATAATGAGAGTGAACAGAGGTGTGCTCATGAAAATAGAAATACTGGGATGCAGTGGTGGCATTGGCGAAGGATTAAAGACCACTACATTTCTTATTGATGATCATCTTTTATTAGATGCCGGTAGTGGATTAGAGCTACTCACAAAAGCTCGCATGCTATCCATACGCTCTGTACTGATCACCCATGCTCATATTGACCATATACTGGGGCTGCCTCTGATGTTGGCAACTCTGTTTGATGAACACAGAGAACCCATAGAAGTATTTGCCCTTCCCGAAGTTATTGATGCTCTGAAAACCCATATTTTTAACGGCATCATTTGCCCTGATTACACATCAACACCTACAGAAAAGCCGATTCTGAGCCTCAAAAGCATCAATGTTGGGGATACCATAACGATCAGAAATAAAGTGGTTGAAGTACTGCCCTCTGTCCACGTCACCCCCACCGCTGGCTTTATGATTTCAGCAGATCAACGTGGCTTCGTCTATACAGGAGACACAACTTCAAACGATCAGCTCTGGCCAATTATTAATGCCCGCCGTCCGGATATGATTGCTATTGATGTTTCTTACACTGATGAAGATTCCGAACAGGCAGATAACAATGGACACCTGAGCCCCGCAAGGCTGGCCGAACAACTGAAGCAGCTCACTTTTCAGCCTAAGATCTGGGTGACTAACATGAAACCCGGACACGAAGAAGAGATCATTGGTCAATGCTTGAGACAATCACAGCTAAAGCCTATTGATCACCTAAGGCAGGGCCAGTTGATTGTCCTCTGACAATGACAAAAGACAGCTGAAAAAGAGCGCTCAGGCGCTCTTTTCTTGTGATCCTAAGCCTCTTAAAATAACCGAAATGGTGACTTTTACTCACTTATTAAGGGCCGAAAAATACTGACGCTCCTTTAAACAGTGTTTAGAATATGCTTCAGATATTGTCCAGCTTATTCCAATACAATCAATATAAGCAACCGGGCATTTATCTGCTGGCACAAAGCCAGCTTGCAATGCCCTCTATGCTATACATCAGGGCCCAATCCAGTTTGTTTTGGGAAGTTTGTACATTGGCAGTATCACTGGTAGGCAGTAAGCCCTATATTATTCCGTCCAGACCTGACTCACTGATCAGGCTGAATACATTACTCGGCGCCAACGAGCCGGATATCGATCAGATTGTTAAAGAGATTCGAGAGAATGTTGCACTTTATAGTGCAGTCATGGCAATCGCCAACAGCCCGGCATTCAGTGGCAGTCAGCAGATTAATGCGCTAGAACAGGCGATCATGCGTGTCGGTCTGATTCGCTTAAAAATGATCATTCAATTGGTCGAACTTAAAAACTCCTTGTCGAAAGCTGGCTCGCTTGAACGTTTTTGGGATACCGCCAGTGAAGTTGCCGAGATTGCTTCGTATCTGACCCGAAAGCTCTGCAATGCAAACGGAGATGATGCTTATACTCTGGGGATGATCCACGATTGTGGCGTACCATTAATGATCGAGAGCTTCAGCGACTACAAACAGTTTCTGAAAAAAGTGAACGGTGCCAACCTGCACTCTCTCTATGAGATGGAAACCGAACGCTATGACTGTGACCATTTTGCTATCGGCGGACTAATCGCAGAGAAATGGAGCATGGGGAGCAATATAGCCGATGCAATCCGCCTACAACCAAACTATCTGGATGCTGTAGCGGGTAACACTCAGGCAGATGAAAAAGCCGTAACCCTGCTTTGTAATCTGCTATTGGCTAAAGAGATTAGTAAGGTATACCGCAAATACTGGCGTATTGATGACAGAAGCCCTCTGTGCTTCCAGATTCGTCCAGTCCTGGATTTTCTCGGCATCTCCGAAGTGGATTACGCGGAAATCCGTGATGATCTGCTGGATGATCTGGAGTCCAGATAAAACTGTTCCGGTACCTTAAAACGATAGGGTACCGGTCTTCTCCCCTTCTACAACCGACAGTTCATGGGCACTGACGGAAAATACGCTTGTCACAGCCCTGACATACAGCCAGGTCCAGTTCGCTCTGAATAGCCTCCAGCGCATCGTCAACCGAATCATAGAAACGCCCGGTCCCAATACGGTCAATATGACCCGCCTGCTGAAGCTCATCCTTGACCGTATTTTTCAGTGCACAGAAACTCAGTGACTTGCCATGGCTATCAAGCCGCCTGACCTCAGTAGCCAGCATTTCAGCAGCGGCCAGATCGATATAATTGACACCAGAACAGATCACCAGGATATGTTTTTCAGGCATAAGAGATGCTTCTGCAAGGGCCTTCTGAATATGGTCTACCGCACCAAAAAACATCGAACCGTCGATTCTGATCAGTTTTACCTGAGGACAGGTGGGTAAACCAAAGCGCTCGATACTCCGGAGGTCTGTGCCATAGGTCAGTGACCGTGGTGCTACGGCCATCACCCGGGGCTGGGAAACCCGCCTCAGATAGATAATCAGCGACAGGATAACTCCCATGTAGATAGCGAACTCCAGCTCAACTACCAGCGTAGAGAGAAAAGTGGCCAGCAGAATCAGACTCTCTTTCCGATCACTGGCAATAATCTGACGGATATGGTGAACATCGATCAGATTCCAGGCAACCAGCAGAATCGCTCCGCCCATGGCCGCCAGCGGCAGGTACGCGGTGATATCCGGCACAAACAGAATAATCATCAGCAGAAACAGGGCTGCAAACACTGCCGCCAATGGCGATGCTGCACCGGCATCATAATTGACTCCGGTACGGGTGAACGACCCTGAACCGGCGTAACAGGAGAACAGACTGCCCACCATATTCGACAGCCCCTGGCCGACAAACTCCTGGTTGCCATCAATTCGTTGTCCGGAATGAATAGCGATCGCCCTGGCGATAGAAACCGCTTCAACCAGACCAAGAATCGCGACCGCCATAGCACCTGGGAGGATGGTCGTCAGAGTATCAAAACCGATATCCGGTAAAGCAAAGCCCGGTAGCCCCTGGGGTAATGCACCAACCAGCACAACGCCATTATCAGCACCATCAAGTACCCAGCACACCAGGGCACCGGCTGTCATGCCACAGAGCATTGCCGGCAACTTCGGACTTATTTTTCTGACCAGCAGGGTCATCAGAATGGTAGCCGCCGCGATAGCAACCGTATAACCGTTAGTCGCGGGTAGCTGCTCTACCAGTGCTGCCCAGACAGAAACAAACGAAAGACCGGATGCGACAGACACCCCCAGAATATACTTGATCTGACTGGTGGCAATAAGGATCGCAGCACCGGCGGTAAAACCGATCACAACCGTGTGAGAAATAAAGTTAACCAAGCCGCCCAAACGAGCCAGCCCCAACCCCAGCTGAATGGCGCCTGCCAACAACGTCAGGGTCATAACCATTGGGATAAACTGGCTGCTATCCGGAGGGACTACACTACTGACAACACTCAGTACAACAATAGAAATCGCCGCCGTAGGACCCGAAATAAGATGCAGGGATGAGCCAAACAGCCCGGCGATTACCGGTGTAATAATCGCCGTGTATAGGCCATATTCCGGCGGGAGTCCTGCAATCAGTGCGTAAGCCACGCCCTGTGGGAGTACGACAACAGCGCCTGTCAGTCCGGCAATAATGTCTGAACTTAAAGAACGGCGGTCCGTCTTCCCCGCCCAGACGAGAAAAGGCAACAATCGAAACAGCAACTGTTGTCGTTTATCAGACATGCCCGGAACCTTTCTCCGATATGAATTAAGTCAAAGAATTTGAATACACCAGAAAGTATCAATGATACCGACATAGGTGCTGATATTCAGCGCTTTTTACCTACAGGAGAAGAACAAACCAGTCATGACTAGTCCTGGCAGCGACCTGATTGAAGAACTGAAAGATCTCAGGAACCGCCTATTACGTCGTTGAACCCAAACCACAGGAACAGCTACTGGCAAAGCAGCACTTCATCGCGTGGCTGGGACTACATCAGACCGATACGAGCCTGTGACTACAAACTTTAACAGGCTCCGGAAAGGCTTCAGCTGGCTTCACGGTCTGCTCCCCGATGGGCTTCCAGAGTAAACTGCAGGCCATCGCCCAGGCTCACCCTGGAATTCAGACCAAAGCGCAGTTTTGCTTTCTGAGGATCACCCAGAGAGATAGAGATATCACCGGTGCGGGCCGGCTCGTACTGAATATCCGCTTCCACCCCGGCCACCCGTGACAACGTCCGGGCCAGCTGCGTAATAGAAGTGGATTGTCCGGTACAGACGTTATACACCGCTGCTTCACCGGGCTGATTGAACATAGCACTTAGCAGATGCTGCACCACATCGCCGACATAGATGAAATCCCGGGTCTGACTACCGTCGCCAAAAATCTTCAGCGTTTCGCCCCTCAGAATCCGATCGATAAAGATCGAAATCACACCGGAATACGGTGACGATGGGTTCTGACGAGGGCCATAAACATTGAAAAAGCGCATCCCCACCGTAGACACCTTGTGATTGATCCAGGCCACCCGCGCGTGCAGCTCGCTACCGAGCTTATCAGCACCGTAAGCACTGATCGGTCTTGGCGCTGACGATTCGTCCAGCGGCACTGTTGCATTATCACCGTATATGGCAGCCGATGAAGCATACACCACCGGTACCGGAATCTCTTTTGCAGTTCGGGCGGCATCCAGCACATTCACCGTGCCCTGCTGATTGATCCGATGGGTGCCACACCAATCGGTGTTCGACCGTTCAACCGACGCAACCGCTGCCAGATGGAAACAACCATCCACGCCCTGCATCGCCTCTTTGACTGTCATCTCATCGGCGACATCACCTTTAAAAAATTCTGCACCTGCAGGCAGATAATCCATCACGCCGGTAGACAGATCATCCAGCACCCGGATGGTATGCCCACGCTCAATCAGCGCATCGCACAGGTGAGATCCTATAAAGCCGCAACCGCCAGTTACCAGAAATTTCATTATTCTCTCCTAAGAAATAAAAAACTCAGAAGAGATCTCGCAAAAAACCCGCCAAATATTTTTTATATATTTTTCAATAAGTTAAACAAAAACCAAAAATACAGATAACAAACTGATTCGCAGAATGAGAATTCCCGGTCGCAGAGTGCCAAAATCGAACCGATTTATAAGTAAACACAGAACTCTCTGACAGACAGAATAATCACTACCTATTTAACCCTATGAAATAAAAGCTGTTTTCTGGTGCTGGCCGGTCATTTGCTGATTCCAGATAAAAGATAATCAGGGGGAGCTTGTTATGTCTGTTCACGATTGGGTTATTTATCAGTTACTGGATAGCCGGGGCTTCGGCGGTATAGAAAGTCATGTGCTTAATCTGTCTCGCTGGCTCAATGAAAATGGCTATCGCAACGAGGTTATTTTTCTTAATGATCACGGCGAGCATCCGCTTAAACAGGCGCTGACCTCAGAGGGGATTCAATGGCGCTGTCTTTCCGGCTACCGCGAACTGAGTCATCAACTGATCCACTCTCCCAGCCTGCTCTGCACTCACGGATATAAAGCCGGTGTCATAGGCCGTTTGCTGGGACGCTGGCACCGTGTACCGGTGGTATCCACCTATCACTCCGGTGACCGGGGCAAAGGCCGGTTAAAAATGTATAGCTGGCTGGATGAGATCACTGCATTTTTCGCCGACCGGGTAATCAGTGTCAGCGCAGAGATTTCAGCCCGTTTACCTGTGTGTTCCCAACAGATTGTCAACTTTGTCGCCAGAGAGTCCTTCCCGACTCAGCGGGGTAAAGCTATTGCATTCGTGGGCCGGTTATCGGCCGAGAAAGACCCGGAAGCCTTCGCCCGGATAACCCAGGATCTTAAAAACCAAAGTCTGAATGTACCCTGTCATGTTTACGGTGATGGACCGGACAAAGCGCGCCTGCAGGAGCGCTTTCCCCATCTGACCTGCTTCGGTCATGTGGATATGGCGCAGCACTGGCACGAGATCGGGCTACTTTGCATTACCAGTAAGGCAGAAGGTTTACCCCTGGTCGCACTGGAAGCGATGGTCAGAGGGATTCCGGTCGCCAGCTACGCCATTGGTGGATTACCGGATCTTATCGAACACCGCCGTAATGGCTGGCTGATTCCGGCAGGCGATGAAACCCGAATGAGTCAGGCCCTGCAATCCTGGGCGGTGGCTGATGCCACCGAAAAAGCTGCTATAGCGGTCTCGGCACATCATCATATTGTCCGGCATTACAGCGATGACACCGTCTGCCCCAGAATCGTTGAGCTTTATAAGCAGGCCATTCAGCGCCACGGCCAACTGGTCTGGTAAAGGATACACGTCGATGAACATTCTCATCAGACTGGAACAACATATCTTGCCGTTGCTCTGCTTTGCGGCAGCACTGAACGCACTGCTGCCGCCGGTCATCGTCAGCCTGAAGACTATGGATCTGACCGATTCACTGATCACGGGATTCGGCCACAGCCATGTTATCTGGCTCTGTCTGGTTGTCGCGATGAAACTGGCATACCAAACGCGGAACCAGAATAAAGCCATCCATCCAGGCACCGGACTGCTGCTTCTGATGGCATCACTGCTTCTGGTCATTCCCAGTGCAACACTCAGCTGGTTGATATGCATCACGCTGGCTCTGTTCTGGCGCTATCAGAAAGATTCGACAAGCGATGCACAGCTGGCGGCAGTGATCCTTATCGCCATCGCTGTCAGAGACCCGGTTTGCCAGAGCTTTCTGCATCTGTTCGCCGAACAGATTCTGGCTTTCGACGCCTGGATCAGCAGCATGATTCTGATACTGATTAATAACCCGGCCACCGTCTCCGGCAATACCGTCACCCTCGCGGGCGGAATAAACGATGGCCACAGCCTGCTGATTCTGACCGGCTGTTCAGCATTCACTAACCTGTCGCTGGCTCTGCTGCTCTGGTTCACCTTTACGCTTTACCACCAGCAACACTTCCTCAGACAGGATTACCTGCGTGCGGTGCTACTGGTCTCACTGATCCTGACACTCAATGGCACCCGACTAGCCATGATGGCGATTGATGAATCCTGGTATCACCTGCTCCACGAAGGTCACTCGCAGGAGGTACTGGAGTTTCTCACCATCGTTATCGCCCTGATCGGCATCAGAAGGAGTTCCCACCATGAAAACACTACTGATACTCAGCACCCTGTTGATCGCGTTGATCATCGCCCCGTATAACCGGATCGTCAAAGCTACTGACAGCGCTATCATTGCAGACCAGACCGACCCGTCTCTTGCTATCCCTGAGCTTTTTTCCGAGAAGGAAGCATCAGAACTCGTCAGCCTGGGCTCCATCGCCGCGGCCAATCAGGGGCCCTATATGATCAGCGGCTACCGTCATCGGGAGTGTCCGGGCTCCATCGCACTGCTCCCGCTGTATCGTAATGCCGAAGGCAGCCAGATACTGCGGAAACTGGTCTCCAATCAGCAGCAGGCAGAGAGGATTCGCTACGGAATATTGTTTAAAGGCAGTGTGCATCGGGACTTCCCGCAGTTTGCATTTGCGCAGGAAAAGCTGAGTCGTGGGTTACAGCTACTTCCCCCTGGTACAACGGCCAAGCCGATCAGAATTCTGGCTTTTGCTGAACAGGGACAATGTCAACTGGCTGAAAAGCTGGCGCGCTATACATTCTGAATTATTAACACGACAGCATTCTCAATCTGAGACTCAGATTGCTGAAAAGTCGCATTTTGCAAACAGCAACCACTCACTGAATGGAGGTATAAAACCTTAAAGCACTATTAATCAATAAGTTATGAGTAGGCATCAATTTTGCGATGTGATAGGTGAGGAACCAACGAATAAGTCAGGCACGCCTCTGGCTCTCAGAGCGATTCGAAGTCAAGGCAGCGCTTACAGGCAGGCTGGTTGCCTGTCGAAAAGTGCTAACGATGAAATCGGGTCGCTCTGAGTGCCCCGAAGGGCGAGCGCTAAAACCGCCTGACTTATTCGCCGGTTCCTGAATGGGAGGCTTATATGAAACGAATACTTAGCGGTTTCGTGTTATCAGGACTGTTCAGTACCCTGCCGGGCCAGGCGTGGGCGGCTGATGATGCAACGGACACACTGGTCAATATCGATGTTAACCCTGATCTGCTGACAGAGATCCAACTGGCGTTGCCAGAAGGTATGGACGTAAATCAGGATTTCTTAAACCCTGTCTACAATCCGAATATTACTCTGCAGGAGGATGCCCATGTCTCGGTCACTTTTCTCGATGAAGGTGCTGGCTACCGTAACTCATTAGGTTACTTTACTTACAGTGATAGCACATTTGATGGTCTCTCTTTTGGTGATATCGATACTGACGGCTCCGGCCATATCGGTATATCAGAGCTCCGGGATGTGTCCGGGATTGAAGCAGGGATGATATTCAATAACGCTTCAGAAAGAGGCGGTGGTGGGCTTCTCAGAGCCGGTGATACTGTGACTCTGACCGGTGCTGAAATCACCAATATCGACGGCGAACAGTTCGATATGGTTGGCGGCACCCGAATGGAAGCAGGTACCAATGTAGGTTTCTTTGTGCTGCAGAATGCCTGGAATGGTCGTCAGGTAAGGGGCTGGGATACCACCAGTTCTGATCCTCTGGCGATGTACAGTATCGACTACCTGAATCCTGAAAACAGCGCTACCGCAACCATAGATAACAGCGGTACCTACTCCCGCCATGTGGCAATGATGGAAACCGTCTCCGGTGAGAATGAAGTGATACTCGGCTTCGAGGATCTGGTCCGCCCCGGTGGCGATAACGACTTCAACGACGCCGTCTTTCTGGTTCGTACTGATCCGGTGTCATCCCTGTTCGCTGATGTCCCGACAACGGAACAGGTTGTCAGCTTACAAGCCGCGCCAGGCCCCGCTCTGGGCAGTGGTCTCTCTGGTTTAGTTGCACTGGCACTGGGCATGTTCGGGTTCAGACGCAGATCCCCCCGGTAATCCGAACTGCTCCAAAGTAAGGAAACAGCAACGTGAACTAAACAGGAGATACACCACAATCAGAGCATTGCCCGAGCTGGGGTTCAACACTGGACTGGCCCCCCGACTCGGGCTCTTTTTTTGCCGCTTCTCATTTTGCGAGGCAGATTGCGATTGCCTAAGGTGTCGAGATTTTTACCACGGTTTAAAGCTGTTAAGTCGGTTTAGCTATGATCTAAACGGTGATCAATAACCCTTGCGGGATCAGCGGATCGTTAATCTCAGCCTTAAGCCCGTGCAGCAGTGCCAGATTGGTCAGGGCAACGCAGTGATCTGACATCAGCGCTTCGGGGGTATCATGGATTTCACCGTAGCGGGCGTGGCGTTTATGAAACTCAAGTTGCAGCTCAAGGCCATCGTTAAGCAAAGTCTGATCCTGTTTGACGATACCGTATAGCGCCAGACTCAGAGTGTAGTAATTCAGCTGCCAGGTGAGCTTCTTGCTCGGCTTACGAGCCTGATACCAGTCAAGAGTAGCCTTTAACAAAGGAACGGCATCCGCTCTTCGATCAAGTAGACAATAGGTCAGCGCATGGATATAACGGTTAATAGGAGCATGCATCAAATCACCGTCACCGGGGTTTTGCCAAAGCGCCGCTGCCTGTTTTGCCAAGATTATATCCCCAGTACAAAGAGCGTAATTAGTACCTTCAATACCTACCGTTTCACTCACGATAAACCATGCAGGTGTAATACGATGGTGATCTGGATCGGTAGGGTCGTAAATCATCGAAAAAGGCTTAAGGATGTTTTCCGCCGCTAACCGAAAATAGCTCTTTGCCTGATCCGGGTCG
>JAOXSA010000363.1 GCA_025800245.1 Amphritea sp.
GACGCTGAAGTAGCTGCCGTCGCTCAGACCATCGACATCGCTGGCGTTCAGGTCACCGCTGACCACCGCCCCTTCGTTACCGTTGAACGCGGTATCGCCGCTGATCACCGCGGCATCATCGACTGCTGCAATATTTACATCCACGGTTCCAATAAAAGCCGTAATAGAACCTCCAAGACCTGCGCTGCCGCTGTTACCATTATCCCCCAAAATAATGAATAACTGATCAACGCCATCACCATTAAGGTTCGCGGTAGGATGGGCATAAGTAATATTGTTTACGTTTGACAAATAGGTATTGAGCGCACTTACTGTTCCCGTCAATGTCAATTGAGTATTGCCAGGTCCGTTACTGATTGATATTCCACTGGTTGCGACAGCATTGAGCCTGCCGCCCGTTGAAGTTGAGATTGTCAGCGTCAGGGCACCACTACCAGCATCAGGATCGGCGACCTGAACAGAAGAAAGATTCACCGGCGAACTGATGTCTTCAAGTACTGATATTGCAGAGGGCAATGACCCGGTTATCCCCGGCCCATCATTCCGCCCCTTGACTGCAATATCCTTTGTCACTGTATTTGATTCATCACGGCCATCAAAAAACTTAAAGCTAACCGTTCGGGTATTTTCATCAGGATTATCCGAACTATGGGAAAAAGTCACCGATCGCAAAGCTGCCTGAAACTCAGCTACCGATGCAACCTGGCCCGATATTACACTCAGGGTCAGCGTATTGCCTGATAAGCTGCCCTGGATGTTGGCTGTATTTGTGAACCCCAGCGTATCACCTGCCTGATAGTTTCCGCTAATTGTCACCGTTGCGGTGTAAGCGCTAGCAGGATCAGATCCTGCCTGACCATCGGTATCGTTCAACACGATACCGGAATCTATCGCCACTGCTGCTGCCTGCTCCTCATAATTGATCGCTCCTGCTGAGCCGCTCAATACAGGAGCATTATTCGGATTCAATAACTTCAGTTTAATCGTTTCAGTGAGTACTTCACCGTCACTGTCAGTGACCGTCCAGACCAATAAATCAGGATTACCTACCGAACTGGCCAACGGATCAAACTGCATGCCCCTTATTTGTGCCAGGGAATAAACACCGGGAGTAACAACCGTTGTTCCATCAGCAAGATACACATTTCCGGTTAAAGGTGCGCTAACCACACTCGTCACTCTATAGGTCAGTGACTGGCCAGATTCATCTGCACCACCACCTGGACTGTAGTTCAATCCCCCCAGCCCCAGGCTGGTTAAACCTGCATCATTCGTGATAGTCAGATCATTAACCGTGCCGGCAATTCGCTGCGGCGGATCATTAACCGGTGCTACATTAATTTGTAGCTCTGTCACATCCTCTTCACTTGAACTATCACCACTGTTACCCGGATCCGCTCCTGAATTTCCCTGGTCATTCACAAGAATGGTAAACGTCTCCAGACCATTAAAGTCTGACGGGGGCTTAAGAGTAAGGGACTTCAGTGAGTTATTCAGATCATTGAGTGTACCAAACAATGTCAGTGACGCCGCAGGACCTGAATAACCAATAATGCCGGCACTGCTACCCAAAGTCAGAGTGCTACCCTGGTTGGTCGATAAAGACACCCTAAGCTGGCCAGATCCGGCGTCCTCGTCGGTCAGCGTTATTGTGAATGCACCGGTAAAACTGAAGGTTGCATCTTCATCAATGGCGGCAGGACCGGGAAAACGACTGATAGCAGGCGCATCATTAACTCCGGGGGTATCCGCCAGAACCCCCTGGAAAGCAAGCTGTAACTCCGCTGACAAAGCCAGTTGTGCTTCAATTTCCCCTCGCCGGTACTCCAGTTCCCAGTCCCCCCCCAACTCAGCCTGTCCTGTCAGGTCATCAGATGCAGCGACATCTGCTCGGGTTAACGTTGACAGCTCATTGACTAATTGCTGCCCTTTTAAGCCGGAGGCAAGATCGCAACCGTATATAAGCAGGTCACCCTTTTCAGAAAAAGAATCCCCCCAGCCCTGCAATTGCTCTTGATAATCGCGTAGCTGTTGTTGATTCAGCTCGGCGTTTCCCAGACTCATGGCGCCATCACGGCCATGGGCAATCAGGTGCAATGCCTGGATATCTTTAAAGTCTTTCAGCAAATCGCTTATCTGATCTATACCATCTCGCTGAGCATCCAACAGAAAAACACGCAATTGGCGTTCCTGCCCCCCCTGCTCAAGCAGGCTTCGCCTCAATGATTCCGCATTTTCGACACCAGCATCAATCACCACCAACTCGATTGGCTTTTCAGAAAAAGCATCAGCCTGTTTGCCATCCCATTCCGCGCCCGGTGAATCAATCACGCTGTGATCTGCATCCTGCACCGCACCAAGCGGGTCAGCAGCAAACATGATCCGGGGCTCTAACGGCTCCAACAACGGCATCTGCACATTGTCCATGGCATTGTTGTTGTACTGACCAGTTGCTTTACTCATACAAGCACCTCAACTGGCGTTTATTTCAGCTGCACAGAGATCTTCGCCAGGCTGAGGCTGGTATCCTGCCTGGGTCAGTTCATTGCGCAAAGACGTCGCTCCCTGCTGGTCTTCTTCAAGATAAAACTCAAGCCAGAATTCACTGGTGGTACGGGTTCTGGCTTCCACCACCGTATTAATTCCCAGCATTTCCAAAGCTCGCTTTCGGGTTTCTGCTGAACGCAGCCCTTTATACACCCCAAACGATATACGGTCTTTATAGACACCTCGATTCAGGTACAGAAACTCATCTGCCGTCAGTAACTTCAAAGGCTTCTGCAACGTTGACAGATCTGCCGTTGACTCTGACAGCACTATATAACTATCGACAATTGTTTCTTGTGTTTCTGCTAATGAAAGCCCATGGTCACGGCCGGGCATCTGTGCCAACACCTCACTGGCTGAACGCTCACTATCAAAAGGCCCAACCTTATAGCACTCTTGCGGAATATCTCTCTCAGGTGATTGCACCTCAGGCAGTACAACCTGAGGTAAAAACTCCACCTGGCAGCGCAAGCCGGCAATAATCCCATAGTCAGGGTTATCCACTTTTAGCCGCGCACCAAAAGTGCCACTGGCAGCGTCCGCAATCAAATCAACACGATCCACTGTTGCTATAAAAGGCTCCGACCCGGCAATCACAGAGCGTACCTCTGCCTGAGTACCTGGTTGGACATGCGCCATATGCTCCGCTGGAATGATCACTTCAATATGCAGAGGGTCCAACCGGGCAATGCGTAATAAAGGTTCATCTTCAACAAACTCACCCACTGACTTGAAACGTTCCATCACCACCCCATTTATTGGGCTGCGAATTGTGCGTAACGCCAACACCGCCTCAGCGCGGCGCCGTTCAAGCTGCGCCAGCATTTGATTGTCTTTTTCCTGTTGCACCTGGAGGACAGTAATTCGAGCTTCTGACCGTATCCGATCAGCATCATGTTGCGAGATTGCCGCAGTACGGAGCAGCTCTTCATTGCGCTTGCGGGTCAGGGCATCAAATGCAGCAACCTCCTGACGCAGTGTGATACTGGTACTCAGCGCGGCTCTGTTACTGGCCAGCGCCAGCGCCGCCTGCTCGACACTGGACTCCAGCTCAACAAGCACCTGAGCCTGGCTGACCCGATCACTGCGATCGGCATGAATACGTACCACTTTGCCCGCGACAGCAGTACCGAGATCAACCACTTCACTGGGATTAATAACACAATCCATTAATGGCAGACTGCTTGACGAAACCATCGTATCGGCATCCGGCGAAGCAATTCCCAGACCGCTGAACAGGCACAAACCTGAACCAAGAATCCCGATCAATCCCCTTTTGATTATACTCATTCTGATTCTCTTATTATTGACTCCGACCCGGGAGATCCTTCCAATAAGCCGGAACTGTTTCTGTATTCAGCCAAATACAGCCAGCTGTCCCATAAACAACTGCTTTGTACGACGTAACCACTGCAATAGCAGCGGCTCTTCTCCATGTACAAAACGGATATAAGCTCGTTCACCGATACCAGCAACGAGGGCCTCTTCAGGCAACTCCAGGTCGACAACAAAGGTATTTTCTACAGTCTGTAATCCCTCTCCGGTCCGCTGCACAGCTAATGTACCGCCACCGGCTGCACCCAGCGCCTGATTCGGTAATCGGTGGCTACCACCAGGCTGTTGACGAGTGATGTGTGAAGGAATCGTCTGAGTCATCAGGCTGGCAACCCTGATCTCGGCAGTAAGCGTCTGTTGCTGAATCAGGCCGATATTCTTCTGTTGAATCGCCGCACGAACAATCCGCTGTTGCGGCCCGTAGACATAGCCCAGCAAAGTGCCACGTTCGATATACCGTCCAACAAGTTGCTCAGCATCGGGGACAACGAACAGCCCAGCAACCCGGGCCCGGATAGCCAATGACTGTTTCTGTTGCTGTAACAATTGCAACTGCGCCTCTACCGTAGCCAGATCCATCCGGGCAATATCAGACACCATTCGGCGATTCAGACTCTGAGCTGCTATCTCCAGACTTAACTCCCGGTGCCGGGCTTCCAGTTTTCTGACACGGGCTTCAAGCCGTTCAGGATTGAGCTTCAACAACAGCTGCCCGGTCTCCACCTGGCTGCCTGGCAGAGCTACTATCTGCTCGACAAAGCCGTCAGCCTCACTGTAGATTTCCGCCTCGGGCGAGACCCATACAACACCTTCGCTGTGGGTCCTGAGCGTCACCGGGGTAAGATAAAGCACCACATAAGCACTCATCAGACAAAGAAAGAATGCAGCTGCGCCTCTGAATCGCCGACCGCTGAGCTGCTCACTGACAAACAGAAACCTCAGTCCACGCCAGCATGGCAGACACAGTTGCGTAAGCAGCGCCCAGCCGGCAAGCAACATGCCGATAATCAGAAAATGTTCCAGTAAGTAAAAGACAATCACGCCGAGCAAGACCAGTCGGTTCAGCAGTGCCAGCAGTCCATACACCACAAACCAGGCGGCTTCGCCGTTTGCTGAAACCGGTGACCGGGCTTCAGCTATCCCGAGCAGGTAACGCTGTATCAGATAAACATAATAGGCTGATGAGCGGCTGTACAGGTTGGGAATTTCAACCCAGTCCTGCAGTACGTAATAACCATCAAATTTCAGAAAAGGATTGCCATTAAACAGCAGACTACTGACGGCACCGATAATGAACAGATGCAGAGCCAGATCATGGACCACCCCCGGAGCCGTCAGTAACCAGATGCAGAGCGCCACTGCAGCAATAAACAGCTCCACCAGCATCCCTGCCAGACCAACCAGGATACGTTTGTATTTATCCTGAAACAGCCAGGCGGAAGATGTATCTGTATAGGGAACCGGCGCCAGAACCAGAAGGGAGATCCCCATCTCGTTCACAGTCCCACCAAAGGACCTTACTGCGACACCATGAGCCAGCTCATGGATTACTTTCATCAATATGAATAACAGTGTCAGCTGCAGCAGATTGGACGGGGTAATAATGTCACTATCCAGTTCATTCAGAAGCGTATCGCTGTGCATTAAGCCCAGTAAAATCCCAATCCCGACGACCAGGCACCAGAGCATCGCCCAGTGCAGAAAAGCGCCGGGGAGTCGCTCACAAATCCAGTGAATTAACCGATCAGGATTTCCCAACGGGATTTTTACAGAAAGGGGATTAAAGCGTTGCAGCAGACCCGGCTTTGAGGTTGAAGAAACCTGTTGTAGCAACTGACGAGCCCTGACTGGTAACTGATCCTGCAGCATACCGGCCTGAAATAGCTGACTGAGTATTCTGACGACAGCCTGATTGTCCGGTAGCAGCTCAGGCGTTGTTTGCTCAATCTGGCTGATGATTTCCGAGATTGTCAGGCCATTCAGCCTTGCAATCAGACTGTGCACCGCCGGATCAATCCGAAGATAACGGCCCTGCCGGACATCGCAAACGACATACCAGCGTTGATTACGAAAGCACTGGGAATGGATAACAACCTGTGGCTGAAGCCGGGGACGGGTCGCTGCAATTATCTGCCAGTCGGATTCAATTGAACTCTGCACCTCGTCACCCCCCCAAAGACCAGAGCCAGAGTCTGATCCGGTCGGCTAAGCGGTGGCTGAGAATCCACAACAGTGAGCGTTTACCCATCTCTATTTTGGCCACGCCCTGCATCCCGGGTCGCAACAGTCCGTCGGAATGTCCCGCAGGTTCTGCTAATGTAGCCTCTACCCGAAAGAAACTGCCAGTATCGGATACCCGGGCCGCAGGCAGTACCCGCTCAACCTGAAAACGAAACGGCGTATCCGGCAGGGCTGTAAAAACCAGCTCTCCCTGATGCCCGGCCGCGATCCCCTTCATGCGGTCTTCACTGACTTCAAGAATAATGCGATAACGATCCATAGGCGCTACTTCAAACAGCGGCTCACCAATCGCTATGGCCGTGCCCGGTGAATGATCAACATCACCACTGACCAGCACCCCATCGAACGGGGCTGTCAGTCGGGCTCGCCTGATGCTTTCCGCCACCAGGTCCGTTTCAGCTATTACCTGGTCAATCCGGGCCCTGAGAATACTCAGTTTGGTTCTTTCCCCCCGTGCCAGAGCGTCCTGATACTCCCGCTCAAGCTTGAGTTTTTCACTCTGCCACTTCTGCTGTTGTAGCCTGAGCTCACGATCATCCAGAAACATCAGCGTCTGCCCTGCAACCACCCGATCGCCCACCCGCGCTTCCAGTGTACGGATATAACCATCATAGGGAGCCACCAGAAATTGCCGATCATAGGCTTGAATACTTGCGGGCGCAGATACCCTGTATTGAGGAGAAATCCACAGTAATGCGCTAAGGCAGATTATCCCGACAATGAACCAACAACCTTTCTTCAACCCGCTTTCCGGCGCACTGAACAGGTTTCTTATTCGGGCTGTACCATGTTGTAACAGCGTCTGGCTGCCTTGCTGAATCAGCGCCATTATTGCCGCGACCCCGTGACAGCACGCAAGCATCTGATCCAGTTCGGTTGCCGAAAAAGCTCTGCCACGCTCCAGCGTTATTAATGCGATACAGTTCTCTGAATGGATCAGGGGTACAGAACAGATCGCTCTGCCTGACAGATCATGATATTGCTGATGCGCAAACGAGACAGACTCAGCCTTACCCGAAAGCGGGGGAGAACAGATGACCTCTTGTTGATCAGCAGCCTCTGTCATCACTGCTGTCAGACTGTGAATATCATTGCTGGTCGAGGCCAGTTGGCTGATGTTATAGCCTTCACAGTAGCCAACCGAAACCCGCTGGCAATCAAACCTGATAGCCATTCTGCGAGCCAGTTCAGCTGCCATATTCTCTAGCGTTGTATGTTCTAACAGAGCCGTCAGCAAAGCCTGATCTGATTCACTACCCGATGACTCAGTGGCATTCAATGAATCCAGCCAGACACCACCCCACTGAATCAGCTGTATCACCGCCGTACGCTGGGCCTGCGAACGAGGAGTCAGTACCAGACCCACAACAGCGTGAATCTTCCGCTCACTGATCAACGGAATCGCGATCAGATCACAGACCCGCTCCGATCTGTCTGCTGTCGGCTGGAATGCCTGAATAACCGGAGCGGCCTCTCGCAAGGCCTGATCACAGCGCCTCACAAGCGCTTTATCAGCCTGCTCTTTACCAGGCCACTGAACAACAGAAACAAGCCCCTTAACAGAAGCGTCAGGTGTAAAGATATGCCCCTGCAGATTGCCAGCGATCATCTGACACTGCCAGTTCAACCAGCGTTGATAGGTTTCGGGAGAGGGAGAAAAAGGGACAGGCTGAGACATAGATTCCATCTCAGCAGATATGGGCTCGGCCGATTGGCTGCTTCGCGGGGACAGGTCGCCCTCCAGAGATACTTCCGCCAGCACTTCAGATGTCATGTTCCCTACCCCGACATTAAGGATTTAAGTCTCCCATTTGCGACATAGTACTACAGCATCGATCAATACAAAAGTACGCTTTCTCGTGCCACAAAGCCTGCACAAAATTCTGATCAAGTGTTCAATTGAAACTCTACCAGATATTACAAAGATACATATGGATCTACATCACCAATATGAGGAAATCCGATACCTCTGTTCACACCAGATAACACAGAAATCATGCGCAAATGGCTGATCTGATCTATCTATTAAAGCGTAGAGATGCTTAATCAGGAGGTGTGACATGCAATTACCCCAGTTAAAGCAAGTTGTTTCTGACAACCAGCTGCAAGCGGTCCGCTTTATTGAAAGTGGCTGTAGCCCGATAGTGATTGAACTGAGCTATCTCAAAAACGAAACTCCGCACACAGAGCTGCTGAAAAAAGACGATCAGGTACTTACCTGTAAGTGCCTGGAACAGGCCTACTGCATCTGTCGTGAAGCAGGTATTCACCGCGCTGAATTAGTACAGATATTTACCCATGAAGAGACCGGGAGCGGTTTCTCTCACGGTCCGGTAAACAACTCAATGCCATTAACATTCTGACAGGAACATCAATGCAAGAGCAGGTAGCAATCATTGGCGCAGGTCTGGCAGGCGCAACTCTGGCCCAGCGCTTAAGCAAGGCCGGACATCAGGTCACAGTACTGGAAAAAAGCCGGGGTACCGGAGGCCGTATGGCTGCTTGCAGACTCGGGCACCATTCTGCCGATCTGGGTGCGCCCTGGTTTGTGCCCAGAAGCCCTGTTTTCACTGACTGGTTGCAGCGGCAAGGGCTGCATCAATGGTCACCGACTATCCAGGATTTTTCCGGCAACCCTGTTACCTCCAGGCAGATATGGCTCGCCAGCCCAAGACAGAGCGCACTTACCCGCCAGTTGCTGGAGCATTGCAACCTTATTACCGAAACCCGGGTTGGCTCGGTCTGGCCAGAACTGGAGAATGGTGTTCAACGCATCGTGGTACGAACAGACCATGACCAGATTATTGGTTACTACGACAAAGTCATTGTGACTGCCCCGGCTCAACAGGCTGCATCTCTGCTGGATGCTATTCCACGGTTTTCCGGCATTGCCGCCAGAGCATCAACTCAGGCATGCTGGGTTACCGTAATCAGCACCAGACAATCTCACTCCGCAGCAGATATCTACTGTGGGGACCACCCTATGCTGCAACGCTGTATCCGCGATAACAGCAAACCCCAGCGAGACGGTGAGAATGATGTCTGGGTACTGGAAGCGAACAGTGACTGGAGCCAGCAGATGATCGACGCATCACCGGAAGATGTAGCCCAGGCACTGATAAACAGTTTCAGAGAAGTTTCCGGTGCCGGGCTGAAAGTCGACAACTACAGAAGCCATCGCTGGCTACTTGCACGACACAGCAACGATACGGAGCTGACCCATCTCTGGGATCAGGATACAGGTATCGGTGCCTGTGGTGACTGGCTGGCTGAGGCAGGCCTCGAAGGCAGCTGGATCAGTGCTAACTCACTGGCAGAACAAATGCTGTCGGAAATTAAGGAAACAGTGGAGTAGCTATTTCAGCAGGGCGCCCAGTGATGAAGGTGGTAACTCATCTACAGGCATAGCCCGATAGCGCTGCAATACCTGCTTCTTGGATTCATAGCTGCCCTCGAGCATACGTTTCTCAACCAGCCCCAGATAACGATCCACCATTTTCAGACGACCATCCCGCCGCTCAGGATCATCCCGGGCGGTTTCCAGAAACAGCTGCGCCAGATTCAGAACTGCCGCGTGATTGTTGAAATCAAAATCGATGGCGGCACCAAAGGATTTGATTGACTGCCCGACCTTACCAGCCAGGTAATGTTTAATCCCCATTCGATTGGCTTTATCGCTCATTTCCGGATTCTGCTGCTTACTGATATGCGCGGCTTCCTGCTGAGCAACAGGCTGTGGCTGCTGCTCAAGGATCGGCAGCGCCTCACCGGACATCACCAGCATTTCACGATCAAGATCGACCGGCTCATCCAGCTGGCGGTTGATCAGCTTGGCCTCACGCAAAAACTGCTCTTTATCACGCATATTGCCAAGATCTTCAGCTAACTGGCTGCGAATCAGATTGGCTTTAACTTCAGATGCACTGTCCGCAGGAAACTGCTGCCGGACTGAAAGCAGCAGGCCGTCAATCTCGCGATTGATCTGCTCCTGCATAATTGTGTCCGAGCTTTTCACTTCCATTCTGCGCAGGTTCGCTAATCTCAGATAGGGTTCAGCGGAGCGATAGCAACTGGTTCGGCCCTGGATAATCGACTTACGGTAAGCGCCTTTCGCCATATCCATCTCGTGGGTCTGGGTGGCTACTCTTCCCAGTTCCATCTGGCGGGGGATACCCAGAGGTGCTTTGGATGTTGCCTGCCGCAGAGTCTCCCGCGCCTGCTCCAGATCGCCCATCCGCTCATGTACAATAGCCAGCAGATCATAAGCGGCAATCAACAAACGGTTATCCGTGATCAGTTCCTGTAACAGCTGTTCAGCGGCAACCAGCTCGTCCTGGCCACAGTAAGCCTTGGCCAGATATAATCCGGCCTCTTTATCCCGAGATTCCCAATACAGGTTATCCATCAACTGACGGGCCTGCTCATAGTCGCCCAGATTGATCAGCAAAGAGGCGCGGATTTTCTGCAGTTGATCATATTCAGGGTGCTGACGATCTATCAGTGCTTCACAAATCTGCAGTGCCTGATTGAATGCCCCTCCCTCTATCGCAAGATCGACCGGCCGCAAAGCAATTTTGCGCCGCATAATCAGATCCAGGCGGTATTTCAACTCTTCGATAGAGAACGGTTTAGTAATCAGATCATCCGGCTGGCTATCAATCGCGTGCAGAATCACTTCCTGAGAAGAGTCACTGGTCATACAGATCCAGGCTGCACTGGGCTTTATATAGCCCCGGAAGCGGGCTTCTTCGAGTATCTGAATTCCGGTAACACTGTCACTGCTGTTATGCCCCAGCAAAATAACATCAAAGTCATTCTGGGCTAGCAGCGGGATCACCTTGTCATTAATCGTGATCGCTTTGACATTACTCAGCCCCAGCTCACGCAGCATGTAATAGATAGTCGCGCGCATATTGCCACTGCTATCAATCAGCAGGACCTGTTTGTCGCTGTAATCTATATGAAGTTCGCTGTGCTTGCTGCGCTGCATAGTCACTGAAGGTAGTCACCGAAGAAATCCCTGTACAGAGAAGTATAAAAGGCAGCAGGCAACGGAGAAAGAGAAAACACCCCAAAACGGGAATTAGGTGACAAACAGGCAAAAAAAAGCACCGGGTGTAGGGTGAAACACACGGTGCTAAATACAGTTCTATGCTGTAAAACCAATACTACCGGTAGCAACGCATACAGAGACATGATCCAAGTCAACAATATCAACTGTTTACACATTTCCACTACAACTATTGCCTAAGCGCTGCCACAGTGGTAATTCAGTACACTAAAAAAAACCAATTGAATCTGATCTTTATGACTACTGCATTTATTACCCACCAGGATTGTGGCCTGCATAACATGGGCCCGGAACACCCGGAAAGCCCGATTCGCCTGCTGGCGATCCAGAAAGTTCTGCAGAAAACCGGATTAATCGACCATCTGAAGCAGATGGAGTCAGTGCATGTCACCCCCGAACAGGTTCAACTAGCCCATGCAAATCTGCACCAGAAACGTCTGGAGATGAAATTACCGGATGAGGGTGTGTATTACGCCGATGAGGATACCGCGCTCTGTCCGGACTCTCTGCACGCCGCCAGCCTGGCAGCAGGTTCAACCATTCTGGCCACCAATCAGGTGCTGGCTGAGAAGGTAGATAACGCTTTCTGTTCTGTCCGACCACCGGGTCATCACGCAGAACACAACGCAGCAATGGGTTTCTGTTTCTATAACAACGTTGCGATCGGTGCTATGCATGCACTACAACAGCCTAATGTTAACCGGGTCGCTGTGGTCGATTTCGATGTGCATCACTGTAATGGCACCGTGGATATCTTTAAGGATATGCCTGAAGTACTGGTGTGCTCCACATTCCAGCATCCTTATTACCCGGAACGCTACAGCACCATTCAGCGGGACAATATCGTCAACTGCCCGATAGAAGCCCACACCCGCGCATCAGTATTCCGCGAGCAGCTGGAAAAACACTGGCTGCCAGCAATCCAGAATCACAAACCGGACATCCTGTTTATCTCCGCAGGCTTCGACGCCCACCACGAAGACCCGATGGCCGACCTGAATCTGACCGAAGATGACTACCGCTGGGCCACGCAACTGCTAATGGACGCTGCCCGCACCACCTGTGGTGGCCGTATCGTGTCGGTACTGGAAGGAGGCTACAATCCGGTAGCTCTGGCATTCTCAGTACAGGCGCACCTGGAAGTGATGGCAGGATACTAAACCGCAAAGCGGTTTAGAGACGCGGCTTAAAGCCGCTTGCCAGAACGGAAAGCAAAGTTTTCCTCGCTAGTGGCTAGAGAAAACCGCCTTAAGGCGGTTTTTTAATGCATGCTTTTTCTATCTGCCAGCCGATCCGGCAAGCAACGCTTTATGCTGCGTTCGACTATGTAAAATAATCGGCACGAGGACGTGCCTCTCTACCCCAGTAACTTAACCCTGCGAAGCTCCTCTTCACGCTTTTTCCAGCTACGAGCAAGGCTGCCCGGTCAGCCGGTCTAGCAAGCAGCGCTCTTTGCTGCGTTCGACTCTTACAAATCAATCGGCACGAGGGCGTACCTCACTACCGATACAAATTAACACCGCATGACTCGTTACGCCTTTTCGAGCCACGAGCAAGGCTGGCCTGCCAGCTGTTCTAGCTAGCATTGCTGAGCAATGCGGTCTCCCAGAAACGAAAAAAGCCGCTCAAAGAGCGGCTTTTTAAACACGTTTCTGGTCTTAACCAACAAACTTGATCATAACACCCGCAGCAACTGCGGAGCCGATTACACCGGCAACGTTAGGACCCATCGCGTGCATCAGCAGGAAGTTCTGAGAGTTAGATTCCAGACCCAGCTTGTTCGATACACGAGCAGCCATCGGTACAGCAGATACACCAGCCGAACCGATCAGTGGGTTGATCGAGTTACCGCCCTGCAGGTTGTTCATCAGCTTCGCCATCAGGACACCCGCAGCTGTACCGATACCGAACGCAACGATACCCAGCAGCAGGATACCCAGAGTTTCGACATCCAGGAACGCTTCAGCAGATAGCTTAGAACCAACAGACAGACCCAGGAAGATGGTCACGATGTTGATCAGTGCATTCTGTGCAGTATCGCTCAGACGATCTACCACACCACACTCACGCATCAGGTTACCGAAACAGAACATACCCAGCAGCGGTGCAGCATCCGGCAGCAGCATTGCAACCAGAATAAGCAGTACGATCGGGAACATGACCTTTTCAGACTTTGATACATGACGCAGCTGAACCATTGCGATCTTACGCTCAGCTTCGCTGGTCAGCGCACGCATGATTGGTGGCTGAATCAGTGGAACCAGAGCCATGTAGGAGTATGCCGCTACAGCGATCGCACCCAGCAGATCCGGTGCCAGCAGAGAGGCTACATAGATCGCGGTCGGACCATCAGCACCACCGATGATACCGATCGCCGCTGCATCCTGAACGGTGAAATCCATCAGACCCAGAGTCGACAGACCTACCGCACCCAGTACAGTCGCGAAGATACCAAACTGCGCCGCAGCACCCAGGAACAGAGTCTTAGGGTTAGCCAGCAGAGGACCGAAGTCAGTCATCGCACCAACACCCATAAAGATCAGCAGTGGCGCAACACCGGAAGCGATCGCTACGGAGTAGAAGTTGTACATCATACCGTTGCTATAGCCGGCATCGTTAGCAGCATAGATAGCCGCTGTGTGCGCTTTAGCAGAAGAGTTAACGTACGCATCTTTCAGTGCAGCCGGATCGGCGCTGCTGACACCCAGGGCATCAGCAATAGAAGCGATAACTTCAGGACCACCCAGATTCAGGGCGTTCTCAACAGCGGAGAACGCAAGACCTGCTTCCGGGATATTAGCCATGATGCCACCGAAACCGATCGGCACCAGCAGCAGCGGCTCGAAGTTCTTGCGGATTGCAAGGAACAACAGCAGCATACCGACCAGGATCATCACGATCTGGCCCGGGGTTATATTATAAATCCCGGACGCGTGCCATAGGTTAAGTAAGCTTTCCATTCGATGAATCCGCCCTTATGCCAGAGTCAGCAGGCTGTCACCCACCTGAACGGTGTCGCCTTCTTTAACATCAACAGTAGAAACAGTACCTGCTTTCGCTGCACGTACTTCAGTTTCCATCTTCATCGCTTCCAGGATAACCAGAACATCACCTTCCTGAACCGCCTGACCCGGAGCAACCTGAACTTTCCAGATGTTGCCTGCCAGTGGTGCAGGTACAGATTCAGCAGGACCCGCCGCTGGTGCAGCCGCTGCAGCTGGTGCTGCAACAGGAGCCGCTGCAGTGATGTCACCACCTTCAGAAACCTGAACAACGTAGTTCTGACCGTTTACATTGATAGTGTAAGTCTGTGGACCAGTATTCTTAGGTGCAGCCATTGCTTGTGCGTCCTCTAATGTAGGTGCGGGTTCAAATGCGTCTGGGTTACCGCGATTTTCAAGGAATTTAAGACCAACTTGTGGGAACAGAGCGTAAGTCAGAACATCATCGATCTCATTGTCGCCACCGGCCAGGCTAACGCCTTTTTCAGCAGCCAGATCTTTCAGTTCGCCTACCAGCTTGTCCATTTCAGGTTCCAGCAGGTCTGCCGGGCGACAGGTGATCGCTTCACCGCCATCCAGAACACGCGCCTGCAGATCAGCGTTATATGGTGCAGGAGCCGCACCGTATTCGCCTTTCAGAACACCCTGAACTTCTTTAGAGATAGTTTTGTAACGCTCGCCCATCAGGACGTTGATTACAGCCTGAGTACCAACGATCTGAGAAGTAGGAGTTACCAGCGGGATCATACCCAGATCTTCACGTACACGTGGGATCTCAGCCAGTACTTCGTCAAACTTGTCAGATGCGTTCTGCTCACGCAGCTGGTTTTCCATGTTGGTCAGCATGCCACCCGGTACCTGAGCAACCAGGATACGGGAGTCTGTACCACGCAGAGAACCTTCAAACTTAGCGTACTTCTTACGTACTTCGCGGAAGTAAGCCGCGATCTCTTCCAGCGCCAGCAGATCCAGACCGGTATCACGGTCGGTGCCAGCCAGTGCAGCTACAACGGATTCAGTTGCAGTGTGACCGTAGGTCATGGACATAGAAGAGATTGCAGTATCAACACGGTCAATACCGGCTTCTACCGCTTTCAGAATAGTCATGTCAGACAGGCCGGAAGTTGCATGCGCGTGCAGCTGAACTTCAAGATCGGTCTGTGCTTTCAGACGGGAGATCAGATCGAAACCGTCGTAAGGAGTCAGGATACCGGACATATCCTTGATTACGATGGAGTCAGCACCCATGTCTTCCAGAGTCTTAGCGTACTCAACCCAGGTATCGTTGGTGTGCACAGGGCTCTTGGTGTAAGAGATAGTACCCTGAGCGTGCTTACCAGTGCCCTTAACAGCTTTGATTGCTGTTTCCAGGTTGCGCGGGTCATTCATCGCATCAAAGATACGGAACACGTCTACGCCATTGTGCGCAGCACGCTCACAGAACTTGTTTACTACATCGTCAGCGTAGTGACGGTAGCCCAGCAGGTTCTGACCACGCAGCAGCATCTGCTGCCTGGTGTTCGGCATAGCTTTTTTCAGCTCGCGGATACGATCCCACGGATCTTCGCCGATAAAACGGATGCAGGAATCGAAAGTTGCACCGCCCCAGCTTTCCAGGGACCAGAATCCAACTTTATCCAGTTTCTCTGCGATCGGCAGCATGTCATCGATACGCATGCGGGTAGCAAACAGAGACTGGTGCGCGTCCCGCAGTACTACATCGGTAATGCCAAGAGGTTTCTTATCAGACATGGGTATAGGCCTTTTGTCGATTGACTCTTAATTTAATTCTTGTTCTGCGCCACAGGTTATTTGTTGCGGTGATGGTGTACAGCAGCAGAAATAACTGCCACGACTTCATCATTACCTGCGGAGGCTGCCGGGGCAGCTGCACGGGGTGCAGGTTTCGCTGCCTGCGGAGCTGGTTCCGGTGCAAATTTGTTAGCAAATTTGGACATAAAACCAGTCGCGATAACCAGCAAGGTCAGGAATACGAAAACGAATCCCATCCCAAAGACCATCAGGTTGAGGCCTTCTGACATTAGATTATCCATCTAACGGATGCTCCTATTCTTAACGAATCCCATAAGTTTTCCTGCCGGTTTAAGCCGTAGTGGTACCCCCGGGAGGGATACCGGTATGCAGAAAAACAGATGAACAGTTTAATAAGTGGTCAATCATTAAACCTGATTTCGGTTAGTCAGGCAATAACCCAAATCAGGTTTTGAACACAATTTTGTAGATAAAATCTGTAAATAAACTACAAAAATAGCAATAAAATTGCTTTTATGTCGTAAAATTACGGAAATTTTGTAGGAATAATTACAAGACCGGACGGTACACCTTCACGTTAGCGAAGCCTTTGTCCTGCAGGTTCTGAGCATGCATCTGGCTCATCACCCCCTTGTCACAATAAAGCAGATATTCCTTATCCTGATCCAGCTCCGGAAACTTCGCCTCCAGGCTGAAGAACGGAATCGCCAGCACGTCGCATTTAGGCATATTCAGGGGCTTTCGTTCCTGCTCATGACTGTGACGTACATCGATGATTACCTGATTTTCACCCACTTTCGTCAGCGCTTCGATATCCGCATTCACATTGATATCGTCGACGATCTTATCGATGGTGATAACCTGAGTGTTCTCCAATGCCTGTTCCAGCACCTCAAAGTCGAAGTTGGCTTCCTCTTCTTCGATCCGCTCCAGCTTCGCATTGGTAGTCGGGCGATCAGAAATCACTCCGCAGTATTCCGGGATATTCTTAGCAAAGTCGTAAGCCCCGATCTTACGGGTGATATCGATAATATCCGGCTTATCCATCGTTACCAGAGGACGCACAATCAGCTTACTGGTGACGGAATCGATGACCTGCAGGTTCACCAGCGTCTGGCTGGAAACCTGAGCGATACTTTCCCCGGTTACCAATGCAGGCAGTTTCATACGGTCAGCAACCTTCTCCGCTGCACGCATCATCATCCGCTTCAGAATAACGCCCATCTGGGTGTGGTGAACGTTTTGTAGTATTTCTCCAACGACTTCATCGAACGGTACAGAGATAAACTTCACCCGGGCAGCACTACCGTACTTCTGCCATAGGTACAGCGCGATCTGCTTAACACCGATCTCATGGGCACGACCGCCCAGATTGAAGAAGAGGAAATGCGTTTTAGAGCCACGACGCATGGTCATGTAGCTGGCCACAACCGAATCAAAACCACCGGAGATCAGCGATACCACATCTTCCTGGCTACCCAGAGGATAACCGCCCAGCCCTTCATGCTGGTGCGAAATCAGGTACAGGTTCTCATCACGGATTTCCAGTTTTACAGTAACTTCCGGGTTGTGCAGATCAACACCTTTGGTTTCGCAATGCTGCAGCAGGCCACCACCGATGTAGCGTTCCAGATCCTGGGATTTAAAGTCGTGCTTACCGCCACGCTTAATCCGCACCACGAAGGATTTACCTTTAACCAGGCCACCGTACTGCGCTTTAGCAATCTGGAACACCTCTTCAAAGGTACCCAGTGGATACTGATCCACTTCCAGGAAGTGTTGAATACCCGGCGTACAGCCCATCAGTTCAATCACATCCAGACGCAACTGAGCATCGTCAGAAGGTACTTCAACCTCTACTTTGTCCCACAAGCCGCGAACCACAATATCATTATCCAGACGTTTCAGAGTGATCTGCAGATTAGACTGCAGACGCTGAATAAAGCGCTTACGGACAGGCTTACTTTTAATCGTAATTTCAGGGAACAGTTTGACGATGAACTTCATAGCAGTGCTTCAGTACCGGGAATAAAAGGGCGAATATTATACATGAGGGATCCGGACTGCTCAAAAAAGGAACACAAGACGTGGCTAGTGGCTAGTGGCTAGTGGCTAGTGGCTAGTGGCTAGTGGCTAGTGGC
>JAOXSA010000229.1 GCA_025800245.1 Amphritea sp.
TGCCCGCTGGATAATGCCCGCACGCTGGCTGAAGCGATTCGGGATGAAATTGCCCAGTTCAAGTTCTGCTGGGAACAGCAGGTCTTTAACATCGGTGTCAGTATCGGAATTGTTGAAATGAATGAACATAGTGTCAGCGCCACTGAAATTCTGAAACAGGCCGATTCCGCCTGCTACACCGCGAAGGATGCCGGACGTAACCGGGTGCACCTGTATGAGCCGGAAGACAAAATGCTGGCGCAGCGTGAAGGTGATATGCGCTGGGTATCGGAGATTAACTCGGCACTCGATGAAGATCGCTTCATGCTTTATGGACAGATCATAGAGCCACTGCAGAATCCACAGTTGAAGCCGGATGTTGAGATTCTGGTGCGGATGCTGGACCGGGATGGAAACTGTGTCCCTCCCGGGGCGTTTCTGCCAGCCGCAGAGCGGTATCAGCTGTCGAGCAGAATTGACCAGTGGGTGGTTGATCATGCGTTTGGCTGGCTGGAACAGAATTTTGATCAGTTCACCCGGCATCTGGGTTGCTGTGCCATCAATCTGTCCGGCGGCTCAATGGGGGATAACCGTATCAAAGAAACCATTCTTTCCCGCTTGGACGGTTCTATGATGCTGCCCTATAAAGTGAAGTTTGAAGTTACGGAAACCTCTGCGATTGCTAACCTCTCCGAAGCCAGACGGTTTATCAATGCGCTGAAAGCTTATGGCTGCCAGTTCTCGCTGGATGACTTTGGCAGTGGCTTATCTTCGTTCGCCTATCTGAAAAACCTGCCGGTGGATAATCTCAAAATTGACGGCATGTTTGTCAAAGGTATTCTTGAAGATAAGCTTGATCTGGCGATGGTAAAATCGATCAACGATATCGGTCACGTTATGGGTAAAACCACCATTGCTGAATTTGTGGAAAATGATGAAATTCGTCAGGTTCTGACTGACATTGGTGTTGATTATGGTCAGGGCTACGGGCTGGGTCGTCCATTGCCGCTGGATGATCTGCTGCAGCAACTGATCGAACTGGAAACAGAGCAAGGTCAGGTGTTCTGATACAGGGTGTTCAGCCCTGCTTTAACTGATAACTGTCGAATCGTTGCAGATTATTGTGTTTGATCAGCCCTGATAAACGCTGGATATATTCCTGCCCCAGCTCACTGTAGTGCTGCAGGTGCTGAATCAGTTGTTGTGGGTTCTGGCTGGTCAGGCTGGCTTTGCGTAATCCCTGATAGGGCTTCCCCCGCCCGAGTGTTAGCAGATAGTCATCAATCGCCTGTAATAGCGAAGGGTAACGCTTTACATACACCGATTTATCGCCCCGGCTTTCCCGGGCTTTCATTCTTGGTTCATCAGCGTTGTAAGACCAGACGCCAAAGACATTATTACCCTGCAGGAAAAAACGCGAGCTTCCCCAGCCGGTTTCGATCGCAGCCTGCGCCAACACCAGACTGTTGGGTACAGCGATCATCCGCGCTGGTAAGCGGGCAGCATCTTTCACTTTGTAACGCTGTTGCAGTTGCTCCAGCCACAGCTGCTCCTGCGTGGTCAGTGATGTTTGCCGTAGCAGTGTCTCTACGCGCAGCCGTTGGTCCTGAAGCTGCTGTTTTGCGATCAGAATCGCCGGTAGCAGCATGGCGATGAACTTCTCTTTCTTTTCCGCAACCGGCAGTTGTTGTAAGGATTTGATGTCGGTGTAGGCCACCGGACTGACCTGAGTATCCTGCAAAGGCAGAATATCTGCGGTGTTCTGCAATGATATATAGCGAATGTTGATGGCTGAATCCGGTGCCTCAGAGCTGCCTATCTGTACCAGCATGCCGATGGGAAACATGCAGATCGCAATAAACAGCAGCAGGTTTTGAATTGCGGTGTTGGTAGTCGTTTTACCGGTCATAATCTATTTCGTATCAATGGCGAGCAGGGTTTTCGCGCTGCGGCCGGGAATCTCCCGGGCCAGTTTCGGTATCAGATAACCCGGAAGTTCAGCTTGCAGTGCCTGCATCAGTTGTCTGGCCTCATCATCGGAGACGTCGAAGTGTGCTGCACCTTTTACCGGATCAAACGTGAACAGGTAGTAGGGCAGAATGCCGCTGCTGAACAATGTTTCGCTGAGCGATTTCAATGCCTGCACTGAATCATTCACGCCCCGCAACAATACTGCCTGATTCAGTACCGTCACACCTGCCTGTCTGAGACCTGTAACAGCATTGGTTACGTCCTTATCAATCTCATTGGCATGGTTGCTGTGAACCACAACGACGGTCTGCAGGCGGCCGTTCTGAAGGATCTGACACAATTCGTGGGTCACTCTTTGTGGCAGAACTACTGGCAGGCGGGTATGAATCCGTAACCGTTGCAGGTGAGGGATCTGTTCCAGATCGCTGATCATCTGCTGTAGCCGCTTGTCGCTGGAGACCAGCGGGTCGCCACCGGAGAAAATTACTTCTGAGACGCTTGTTGTATCTTGCAGGTAGGTCAGCACCTGTTGCC
>JAOXSA010000252.1 GCA_025800245.1 Amphritea sp.
CAGAGAAGCGTCCTGAAGTGCTTCGGGATAGTTATTCTGAGCCTCATCGGAATAGACCGACTCAATCAGATCTCTGGCGGCCTCCGGCATTGTTATCGTCCAGTTCTGCTGCTCAATGGCTTTCAGGGTTAACCAGAGCTGACCGGTGTGTCGGTATACCGCTGCGGTACCGCGCCAATGGGGCAAAAGCCATTGGGTATCAGCCTGATCAGAAGCTTCCGGTGCATAGATACAGAATGTCGGTTCAGTGCGGGACTCAATAGCCGCTGGGTTACCTTCGGCATCACGGTTATGGCGATGCAATCGTCCGGCCCGCTGGATCAGCAGGTCAATGGGTGCCAGATCACTGATCATCAGATCGAAATCCAGATCCAGACTTTGTTCAATCACCTGAGTGGCAATCAGCAGCTGTCCATTACGCTGCGCGGCTGCGGAGTCTTTACCGAAACGCTGTAAAACATTCTCTTCGATCCACTGTCGATCACACATAGCAAACCGGGAATGAAACAGCATTGTTTTGTCGGCATCGGCCCAGTTTTGCTGCAAGGCTAAAGCATAGGCTTCACGGGCATCATCAACCGTATTGCGTATCCAACATACACTCTGTCCGCTGTTAATGGCCTCCCGGATCCGTTGCTCTACAGCACTCAGTTCATCGATCCGTGTAACAGCCAGTGTACGACTGACGCAGGCACGGCTGGCAACCGGGTATTCCTGAACCGAGCCAACACAACCAGTCATCAATGGGTAAGCCTGGGACTGACTCTCTAAGAGGTGTGGTTCCAGCTCTCGCCCCCGTCGATAGGCATTCAGATACTCATTGCGCATCGCCTGCGGCAGGGTCGCTGACAGCATTATCACACTGCCACCCTGTGCCGCATGGGCTTCAAGCAAGGCGCACAGCAAACGCTGCATATAGTCATCGTAGGCGTGCACCTCATCGACCAACAGTACTTTATCCCGTAAACCGATTAACCGCAGTGACTGGTGCCGGGCAGGCAAAACAGCCAGCAGGGTCTGATCTATCGTACCAACACCGACATCCGCAAACAGTGATTTCTTGCGGTTATCCGCCACCCAGCTGCTGCAGTAAGCAGACGCACTGATATCTTCCCGCTGCTTATCGTATTGCTGATCCGCGCTCTGCAAAGAGAGCTGCACTGAATCCCTGAATGCGGCAGACAGCTCACGTCCTCCATGAGCCAGCACCAGCGACGGCTGGCTATCCTCAGTAAAGAGTGCCCTGTAGCTTTGGTACATACGCTGATACATGCCGTTAGCGGTGGCCATTGTTGGTAAGCCAATATAGACCCCGTCAGCCAGACCGGCAGACATAATACGGCTGGTGAGCGTCAGCGCGGCTTCCGTTTTTCCGGCGCCGGTAACATCTTCCAGAATCCAGAGTTGCGGCGCATCGGGAATAGCAACACTCTCCGCCTGCTGTTGCAGCGGTGTCGGGCATTTAATAAATGGAAACAGTTCAGACACTGATCGGAAAGGCGCACTTGAAACAGGCTCGGGCTTCATGCGTGCGACGGCCTCTGAAGCTCCGGGCAAGGCGACCTTATCCCAGTACTCTGCCAGCGGCATCGGTTCTGAGTGATAGGTAAAGACAGCCTGATCAGAACCACTCCAATCCGCCAGCACCATAAGACCCGCCAGTTGCCAGGAAACCTGATTGAGCTGTGTAACCTGCTGCTCATCAGCCAGAGGTAGCAGATCTGGCTGAAACAGATCACAAACCGCCTCAGTAAAGCCCAGCGCCGATGCACAATCCGTATCACTATAGAAAAGGTTCAGCGGCTTGTTTCTCAGTTCCGGGCCAGCGGATTCCTTTGGTGGTTCTCCATGGTGGCCCGTCACGATTTTCAGCCAGGGCTCAACCGCCCGATAACCGCTTTTTAACCTGCTCCAGTGCTGCTGCGATTGCCAGGCACCCTGCCATAACGCCTGCTTTAACTGACGATCCCACAACATAAAGCCCAGTGTATCGTGACGTTCGGCATAGGCTTTTGTGGCATCCGGCCCAACCAGATCCTCAGACAGATCGGGCACCAGCCCCTGAAAGGCCGACGAGAATTTGCCAAGATCATGCAGTGCCGCGCAGAATGAGAACCAGCGCTGCAGCCATGCAGGATCAACATTAAGCCTGTCGCACAGTCGCTTTGAGTATTGACGCTCCGGCTGTAATAGCTGCCAGATAACCGCAGCAACATCCAGCGAGTGATAGCAAAGCAGATGATATGGCCGGGCTTCAGCCGATTGTGCAGGACGGGCTTTACCCCAGTACCGGTAATAGATTTCAGACATCAGTGTCGATCCGTAACATTAATAGTGGCCGCTACTCCATGGCCATCTGATGCCCCCAGAATACCTCCAGGATGCGTCACTACAAAAGTCAAAACATCCCAATCTGGGTGCTACTCTGATAGACTTTTTTCTATGCTGCTTTTTGCCTATTCAAGGTTGATCCGATATATTGATCATTAAATAAACGATAGTGCTCTGATTAAAGATTTTAAAAAACCAGAACCAGGGTGAGGAATATATTATGTTTATGAATCCGGGGCCCGGCCCTGTCGCCGTTTAAAATCATTGTCATCAGCTAATTGTTCAATTATCTGGTCACCAATCTCTTCAATTTCCCGCTACCGCTCCAACAGAATCGTATAACACGCAACCTTACGCTTTTTTCTAAGCTGCCTGAACTCTGCCGTTCTGAAATCGGCCACCTGCTCTATGGCTGCTATATAGAGCGAGTAGTATTCATGGGCAAGCGCAAATACGTCTGAATTGAGATGCCACTTCTCCCCTCTTATATCAATCAGGTGCAGCTTTGCATCCTCAACTACAATATGCGGCTCTTCCCAGAAATCATCATCCGACCGGACCAGCGAGTTTTCCAGCACCCCCGCCGCTTGTTCAAATGAGCCTTTTCGTGCCTGAATATCCACCAACAGCATCTTTCACATGCTTTCCTGGGCCGCCAGGTCGTTGCTTTTACTGATAACAGCGGGCCCCAGTAGCAAAGTAAGCAATGCCGCCGCCAGAATATAAAGCGCCCTACTTGTATTTCCATCAGTCGCAATGACACCGAAATAAAGCAACACGGCCACAGACAGCGCCGCTAAAGCGATCCATACTTTCATGTGACTATCCCTGTCAGTTTTCATGTCAATCTTAGCCCGCAAGACGCATTGAAGCTACGGCGTTATCCGGAGATTAACACCGTTGGCAATAGGGTGTACTGCAAACAGAAGCCATTCAGAGTTAAATTGCCACGTATCACGGCTACCATGTCAAAGTAGACGGGACAACTATTGATTTAGCCTCGTGGGTACGGGGAACACTCCTGGGTTGTCACCGATGTTTCAGCAACAGACGGTTTATCCCCGTGGGTACGGGGAACACCTGAATAGAGAGCATATAGGGTAAAGACTGCCCGGTTTATCCCCGTGGGTACGGGAAACACCTCCATTAATCGGGACAGTACCGGTGGTACCACGGTTTATCCCCGTAGGTACGGGGAACACAGGTTGTTACTAAAACGAACAACGCATTACGCCGGTTTATCCCCGTAGGTACGGGGAACACCTAAGCTCATTCTTCTTCGTCCTCTTCATCGTCGGTTTATCCCCGTAGGTACGGGGAACACATCCGCGTAACCCCGGAGGCCAAGGAAGCTGTCGGTTTATCCCCGTAGGTACGGGGAACACTTGCGCCCCAGAGCGCGAACCTTACGTTTTACCGGTTTATCCCCGTAGGTACGGGGAACACTCACTAATCAGAAAACTGGCTCTAAGGCCTTCCGGTTTATCCCCGTAGGTACGGGGAACACCCGAGTCGCAAACCGCTGATATTCAAAAAATCCGGTTTATCCCCGTAGGTACGGGGAACACGTTCATGGATGCAATCAGACGCTCATTGGACGCGGTTTATCCCCGTAGGTACGGGGAACACTTCTTCGCGCCGTTCACATACGCACGCACCGGCGGTTTATCCCCGTAGGTACGGGGAACACTTCCTATGTTATGTGAGATTAACTAAAGTATACGGTTTATCCCCGTAGGTACGGGGAACACGATTTGCTCAAGCGGTTTTGCCACTTGGACCCCGGTTTATCCCCGTAGGTACGGGGAACACCCTTCTCCGGCGGCAAAGACTCCACTGTACTGCGGT
>JAOXSA010000259.1 GCA_025800245.1 Amphritea sp.
TAACGGTGCCGGTCATCTGGATCAGCCGGTCGGCCAGGGTGGATTTCCCATGGTCGATGTGGGCCACGATTGAGAAATTGCGGATACGATCAAGAGGTGTCATGGTCCGGGGATATGGGGCGAAACTGGGGTTTGGTCAAGGTGGTTTGAGCTTCCGCCTACTAATTGCATTATTTAAGGCTGCACATGCTAGAAACTCAGTTCGAAATCGAAGCTTGGCTGCTGGAGCAGCCCCCAGAACACCTGCTAGCTATTGTGTTCCGGGTTGCACTTCGAATGTGGCCGCTCCAGCATTTGCACTGGAGCATCAATGAAGAAGTTCCCAAGAGCCGCCCTTCCCTACAGTGCTGCTCTTGTTGGTCTCTACTAACCTTGTGGGTACAACTTTGCTCTGACAACAATGAACTAATTGAAATATCAACCTCCTCAACCGAGGACATCTATCGGCTTTCAGAAAACGAAAGTGGGCAATGCTTCGCTGCGTGACATGCAATTGCGAACGCAACAAGTGTGCTTTTCTCAGACGAACCAAGCCTGCGACCGACTGTGATGCCAGCATTTCCAGCACTCGATGGGGAAATTGTTTTCCACGAGGTGAAAGCCGATGTTCATTTTCTCGCCGAGGGAGAGAGTATTTCAAATCTGCTTTTACAACCTCCCTATGACGGCGAAGACCACTACGAAGCGGATTTCGAGTCTCGAGAAATCTTTACTGACACTGACGTCGCTATAGATAAAAACTGGCGTTTCTTTTTTCGATGGTATCTACAACTTCTGAACCGCACCCCACTTCCCACAGAGCTAGTTAGACGTGTTGTAACTCAGGTTCCTCGCGACATCTGGAACGCAGGCCCCAAAGCCGTCGCTGAAGAAATCGCCAAAATTGAGGCGCAATGGCTCACGGAACAGGCCCCGCTGGCGGAAACCATTGCCCTTAACCCCGACACCCAAAAGTTCCACCTGATCCCCACACCGGTTCAGAACCCGTCGCTCACAACCACCCTTGTCTCACGCGTTCAGGATGCTTTGGACGACGCGATGATGGGGCACAACGGGCTGAATGAGCGGTCGACCATTGCCCGCAAACTCAGCCGCACCTGCACCCGCTACGCCAATGATCCTCAGCGGATCGAGATGGATTTCACATCAGCCGCCACCAGCCTGCGCAGGCAGATGTATGACACCCAAGAGCTGCCCGATAGCGAAGACAATCTCTTGCTGCTTGAAACCGTCGAAGAGGGCGTGCGCGGCATTCGGGCC
>JAOXSA010000291.1 GCA_025800245.1 Amphritea sp.
AACCAGATACAAAGAGTCCGCAGCAAGCTGTCAGGACTCGATATGCCGACGATAGTGCAGGCAAATCAGGTGAATCGAGGTCTGTCCTGCTCCCTGATACCGGACAGACATAACCGGTGATCAGCTGACAGACTTCAGTGTCAGGTCGAAGCACAGACGGGCTTTTTCGCATAGCTCGTCAACTTCTTCGCGGCTGATAACCAGCGGTGGAGACAGTACCATCCGGCTGCCAACGGCACGCATGATCAGGCCATTGTTGAAACAGTGATCGCGGCAGATCAGGCCGATATCAATATCATCTCCGAACAGCTCTTTGGTCTCTCTGTCTTTCACCAGTGCGATACCGGCAACCAGACCGGTGCCTTCGATATGGCCCACCAGAGGGTGGTCTGCCAGTGCTTCGCGCAGTTTCTGCTGGAAGTATGGACCAATATCCTTGCCGACGTACTCGACGATATTTTCCTGCTTCATCAGTTTGATGTTGGCAATCGCAACGGCTGCAGCGACCGGGTGACCGGAGTAGGTGAAACCGTGGTTGAAGTCATCATCATGTTCGATAAAGGCGTTGGCAATCCGATCACTTACAGCCACTGCTGCGATCGGCAGGTAGCCCGAAGACAAACCTTTTGCCATCGACATAATATCCGGCTTAATACCCAGCGTTTCGCTACCAAACCAATTGCCGGTCCGGCCAAAGCCGCAGATGACTTCGTCAGCAGCCAGCAGAATATCGTACTTGTCACAGATCTTCTGGATCTCAGCCCAGTAGTTAGCAGGGGGGACAATAACACCGCCCGCTCCCTGAATCGGCTCGCCGACAAAGGCTGCAACATTATCAGGACCGACTTCCAGGATCTTCTCTTCCAGTGCTTTGGCGCAGGCAAGACCGAACTCTTCTTCGGACATGTCGCCTGCTTCACCGTACCAGTATGGCTGACGGATACGCTCAATATTCGGCACCAGCGGTGCGCCCTGTTTATGCATGCCGCTCATACCGCCCAGGCTGGTGCCGCCCACGGTACTGCCATGGTAGGCATTTTCGCGGGAGATCAGAATATTCTTGTACGGCTTACCTTTAATGCACCAGTACTGGCGGACCATACGGATAATAGTATCGATCGCCTCTGAACCGGAGTTGGCAAAGAAGATATGGTTCAGATCGCCAGGGGTCACACTGGCAATCTCTTTTGCCAGTTCGGCAGCCGGAGAGTGAGTAGTCTGGAAAAAGGTATTGTAGTAGGGCAGCTCGTTCATCTGAGCATTGGCAGCATCGATCAGTTCCTGACGGCCATAGCCCATATTGACGCACCACAGGCCTGCCATGCCATCAATGATCTTATTGCCTTCGCTGTCCCAGATGTAGACACCTTCACCTTTGGTGATCACCCGTGCGCCTTTGCTATTCAGGGCGCCGGTGTTGGTGAATGGATGCATGTGATGGTCGGCATCCATCGCCTGCAGGTCTGCAGTGGTGGAGGAAATATTGTTTTTATCTGCGAGCATTGTTCTCTCCCTACCAGTCTCCGGCGGATTATCAAATGGTTTTACCGGAACTTAAATGTGATCATAAAAAGCACAGTCTTTTAGCCATGCTTGCTGTGTATGAAAATTATTTTGTGATCACAAAATTAATAAGTCAACAAAAAAATACACCAACGATTATGAAAAATATTCGCCTAAAGAGTGAGGGAAGGAGGAGAGAAAGTCCGGCGTTTACTGGCCGGACTGTTCAATAAAGGAGTGTAAAAGCTCGGGTGTACCTGCAAAAGCGATGCCTTCTCTGATGTCGGCAGAGATAGCCAGTTGCAGTGCAAATGCGTCTTTCTTTTCGATAGCGGCCATCGCCTCGTTATGGCGATCAACCAGATAATGCTCATCCAGTTTACTGGTTGCCAGACGCATGAAAGGCCCCAGTTGTAACCACAGGCTTTCTATCAGTGGCAGTGTTACCTGGTGAGGATTAGCCATGTACAGCGCCCGGTGGAAGTTCTGGTTGAGTATGCTGATCTGCTCCAGATCTCCCTGTTCCTGAGCTTCGTCTATAGCTCTGTCCAGATCCCGTAAATTCTGTAAACACGGAGCATCTATATAGGGCAGTGCCCGGGCGGCAGCGTGAGATTCGATTGCGATACGGGCCTCGCAGAGTTCATTGAACTTCATGGCTGTCATTCGCGGAACCATGACGCGGCGATTGCCCTGAATCTCTAATGCATTTTCTGCTGCAAGCTGACGCAGGGCTTCACGTACCGGCATCGGGCTGACGTCGAGAATGCCGGCCAGTTCCCGTATTGTCAGGGCCCGGCCCGGCAGGATCTCACCATACATGACGGCATTGCGCAGAGTCCTGTATACCCACTGGGTTATAGTTACAGAGTCATCACGCTCGGTTAGGGTAATCTTAATCGGAGATTTCTTGTCCATAATCTGTACAGATTCTGACTGTTGTCTCTGTCAGATCTGTCCTCAGGTCTTGTTATTGTAATGCGATCACGAAATCGGTCACAGGGTCTTTATACCAAAAGTCCATGTTGACCGGCAAAGGTTAATGTGATCACATTAAGTTGCTGTTTGTGATCACAAAGTGAGTTTTGATCTATTCTGATTGCAACAGAGAGTTATTTTCCATGCCCGGACGGGCATGCAGAGAGATTTCGAGAGAGAATCTTATGCCATCTAATAATGATAAAGAATTTGATCTGTTTATTACCGACCTGAACGGTAACCTGCGTGGAAAGCGTCTGCCTGCCAGCGCCGCGGGTAAGGTATTTGAAGAGGGTGTAAAGCTGCCTCGCTCTGTACTGGGTTTTGATTTCTGGGGTGATGATGTACTGGACAACGGTCTGGTATTTGAAACCGGTGACAGTGACGGCGTTTGTATGCCGGTGACCGATTCCCCTGTTGCGGTACCCTGGGCGGATGCACCGCGCGATCAGATTCTGGCGATGATGTCGAATCCGGATGGCTCGCCTTTCGGCGCTGATCCCCGTCAGGTACTGGCGGGTATTGTGAAACGCTTTAAAGCGATTGGCCTGACACCGGTGATGGCCACTGAGCTGGAATTTTACCTGATGGATGGTGAGTCTGATGAGACCCAGCGTCCGAAACCGCCGGTACTGGCGGAAGGTCATGGCCGCCGCCTGACCGAAACCGACTGCTACTCCATTGATGAGATGGATGGTCTGTCTTCCTTCTTTACTGAGGTGCGTGAAACCTGTGAGATTCAGGGCGTACCTGCCGACACGATCATCTCCGAGCTGGGTCCTGGTCAGTTTGAGATCAACCTGAACCATGTAGCTGATCCACTGGCGGCCGGTGATCAGGCGATTCTGTTCAAGCGCCTTATTAAAGGGATCTCCCGTAAGCACGGTTACTCAGCCACCTTTATGGCGAAACCTTACGCAGATAAGAGCGGCAATGGCTTCCACGTGCATTTCAGCCTGGTGGATGAAGCTGGCATCAATGTTTTCGACAACGGTGGTGAAGAGGGGACTGATACCCTGAAGCACGCGGTTGCCGGTCTGATGCATACCATGGCCGACAGCATGCTGACCTTTGCACCACATCTGAACTCTTACCGCCGCTTTATGGCTGGTGCCCATGCGCCGACCTTTGCCAACTGGGGTTATGAGAACCGTACTGTGGCGATCCGTATTCCGGAAAGTCCTTGTGTAGCCCGTCGTATCGAACACCGTGTCTCCGGTGCGGATGCTAACCCGTATCTGGTACTGGCGGCGATTCTGGCCGGTGCGCTGTACGGTATCGAGAACAAGCTGATGCCGCCTGCAGCAATTGAAGGGGACGCTTACACCGAAGCAAATCAGGAGATGGTGCTGCCGAATAAGTGGGACCAG
>JAOXSA010000296.1 GCA_025800245.1 Amphritea sp.
GATGCGGTTGCTAAAGCCCCACTGCTGCTATATCTTTTAGCCTCATTCAGATATTTTTCTTTTGTCAGTAAAAAATAAGAGCAATCAAGTGTTAGAAACTGATTCCAGACAGCGCGCGCTGTATGTCGGTGAGCGATGGCGATGGCGTAACTGAACCCCGCTATTCAGAACTGTGGCTGTAGCAGCTGCAGTATTTACGTTGTATTCGTTTTTAGCCTTCGGGCACTGTATGAGATCAGACTATGAAACCTGAGCAATTTGCTGAACTGGCAGCACAAAACTATAACCGTATCCCTGTTGTACGTGAGGTCCTGGCGGACCTTGATACACCGCTCTCCACCTATATGAAGCTGGCTAACCAGCCATACAGCTATCTGCTGGAGTCTGTTGAAGGCGGAGAAAAGTGGGGCCGCTATTCAATTATCGGTCTGCCGTGCCGGACAGTGTTAAAGGTGTTTGGTCATCAGGTGCAGATCGAAACCGATGGCGAGATTACTGAGCAGTGCGAAGTGGAAGATCCACTGGCATTTGTTGAGCAGTTTCAGCAGCGTTACCGGGCTGCGGAGCTGCCGGGACTGCCGCGTTTTAACGGTGGCCTGGTGGGATATTTTGGTTATGACTGCGTTCGCTACGTCGAAAAGCGTCTGGCCGACAGTGCGCCTGAAGATGTGATCGGTACGCCGGATATCCTGTTGATGGTGTCTGACGAGGTTGTGGTATTTGATAACCTCAGCGGCAAGCTGGTACTGATCAGTCATGTCGACCCGGCGGAGGACGATGCCCTGGACCAGGCTAATCTGAAGCTTGATGAGTTAGTCAGCCGACTGCGCTTCTCTGTTGCGCACCAGGATACTGCGCCGGAACAGCGTCGTCAGGTATCTGAAGATGAATTCAAATCCAGCTTTGGTGAGCAGCAATTCAAGGATTCAGTTGACCGGATTAAGGAATACATTCTTTCCGGCGACGTGATGCAGACCGTTATCTCACAGCGTATGTCGATTCCGTTCCACAGCAGCCCGCTGGATCTGTACCGGGCACTGCGCTGTCTGAATCCATCTCCGTATATGTATGTACTGCATCTGGGCGATCATCATGTTGTAGGCTCTTCTCCGGAAATTCTGGCGCGGGTCGAAGATGGCGTTGTTGCAGTTCGTCCGATCGCGGGCACTCGTCGTCGGGGTAAGACGGAAGAGGAAGATCTGGCGCTTGAACAGGAGCTGCTGGCAGACCCTAAAGAGATTGCTGAGCACCTGATGCTGATCGATCTGGGGCGTAATGATGTCGGTCGTGTTGCGGAGATCGGTAAGGTCGAACTGACCGCGAAGATGGTAGTGGAGCGTTATTCTCATGTGATGCATATCGTCTCTAATGTGAATGGTCAGCTGCGTCCGGATGTTTCCACTATGGATGTCCTGCGAGCCACATTGCCTGCCGGAACCCTTAGCGGAGCGCCTAAAGTCCGGGCAATGGAGATAATCGATGAGATGGAGCCGGTTAAGCGGGGGATCTACGGCGGTGCGGTGGGTTACCTGTCCTGGAATGGCAATATGGATACCGCGATTGCGATCCGTACTGCGGTAATCAAGGACAATCAGTTACACATTCAGGCCGGTGCCGGTGTGGTGGCTGATTCGGTTCCACGCCTTGAGTGGAAAGAGACGATGAACAAAGGACGGGCAATTTTCCGTGCTGTGGCGATGGTGGAGCAGGGGTTAGATAACCTGACAGCCGAGTAATTTTTTCAGATGCATTTAAAAAAGCCCCGTCAGGGGCTTTTTTTATGGTTGCGCATAAAGATCAGCCGTACTGACCGTCCAGTCTGGGCTTCAGCAGAATCGGGGTGTAAGGGATCAGGAACATCGCCCAGGCCAGGCACCAGAGTCCACCGGAAATGTGGATTGCCATGCTGTACAGCGGTGGATAAACCGGTAACAGCACCCGGATAAGGCCCGCCAGAACCATTACGACAAATGCGGCGATGGTGATTCTGGCGATCTTTAATGGACGGGCAGTATGGCCCAGTGATACCCGCGCCATCATTCCCAGCGTCATGCTGCCGATGGCTCCCGCAGCGAAAGCATGTATCGCCAGATAAGGAGACATCAGGCCGATATTACTGGCCGCTTCCATAAGAAAACCCAGCGGGATAAACAGGTAGGCGATATGCAGAATCCAGATCAGGGGATTACGCTTGAGGCGGGTACTGAACCAGCCCAGTAAGCGCAGGGTATGGATAATGCCGTTAAATATAGCCAGGGCGATGGCAACCGTTGTGAATCCCAGCAGATGACAGATCATCCAGGCTGCGGCGGCGGGAATGACCGCTTTTTCGAGCCAGTCATATTTCTTTACCGTATACGCCAGAGCTCTCTCAGAAAAGAACGGGATTACCCGGCCACCCATGATCGCCATGACCATGACAATCAGATTCAGGCCCAGTTGCATACCCAGCGGCAGTGTGTCTTCGGTAATGCCGAGTAACTGTAAATGAATCAGGGTGTTTGCGACCGTCATGGCCAGCAGAATAACGATAAAAACCAGGTTTCTGTGGTTACCGCTGCGGACAATAGGCAGGCCGATAGAGAGCGCAACCAGCGGCAGAAACACAATATCTACCAGGGCGATCAGTTCGCCGGGTATCGCGACTGATTCACTGATAACCGGCAGCACTCTTCCCGCCAGCCAGACAGCAAAAATACCTGCCAGCGTATAACCGTAAGGGGTCTGGATTGAGGTCCAGTTGCGTACCGCTGTCAGAAGGAAGCCGGCAATAATCGCAATGCCATAGCCGAACAGCATTTCATGGCCATGCCAGTACTGAGCGACAACATAGTACTGGTGCAGGGTATGACCCTGACCCAGCCACATAAGCCAGATAGCCATCAGAGCCAGGCTGGCGACAGCGCCAAAGAGAAAAAACGGGCGAAAGCCCAGATGAAACAGGGCCAGGCCCCGGGCTTGGTTGGGTTCGCTGATCTGCATAGAAATGACTTCCTTCCGCTATTATCAGTTCAGCGATTTCAGTACTGAACCGGCTGCGGTTTTTCTGGTGATTATGACGATGATCCACTATTCTCAGGCGAATAGAAACAGGCGCAATATGACAGATAGTCCGAAACCTTAACTTGATCATAGTCAATCGGCTATCCCATTGAATTTGTAGGGATAAATATATGTTGCTGACAATCGACCTGCTCCGTCATGGGGAAGCTGAAGGTGGTGCGATATACCGCGGTGTAACTGATTCTGCACTGACCAGCAAAGGCCTGCAGCAGATGAAGGCCTCTGTAGCACAGAGTAATCAAAAGCAGTGGGACGCTATTTACTGCTCGCCATTGCAGCGCTGTGAACACTTTTCTCAGACATTGAGTCAGCAGTTAAGTATCCCTTTGACTGTCGATGAGAGGTTGCAGGAGATCGATTTTGGCGCCTGGGATGGGTTGGGTATAGAGCAGGTGATGGAGCAATATCCTGAGCGTTCAGAAGCGTTCTGGAATGACCCTCAACAGAACCCGCCGCCACAGGGAGAAAGTACCGATCAGCTACAGGCAAGGGTGTTTCAGTGCCTTGAGCAGCTCCTGCAGCAGGCGATATCGGGTGGGCAGGATCAGCACCTGTTACTGGTCACCCACGGTGGTGTGATTCGCTCGGTTGTTGCGGGTATTCTGGAGATACAGCCAAAACGCTGGTCGGCGTTATCGCTGGATCATGCATCGATGACCCGAATCCAGCTGGGAGAGTTTGAAGGGCAGTGCTGGCGCAATGTTTGTTTCGTAAACAGAGCGCCAGCATGAAGCGGGTAGATAAGGGCCGACTTTAAGGGACTGATTTAAGGGGCTGATTTAAGGGCTTATTCTGTCAAGCCTTTAAAGAAGGAGCCGGTGTCTTTGGCCACCTTCTTGCCAGCTTCCCACACAGTTTCTGCGCCGGACTGAGTGCTGCAGGCGGCACGTTTGGCTACGCATTTGGATTTACAGCCGGTAATCGCGGCATCATCGCCCAGATGTTTGACATTACATTTGGTTTCACACCAGGTTTGTTCGTCGGCGCAATCGGCAAAAGCGGCCGGGCTGGATAGCGTTGCCAATAACGCTGCGGTCAGAAATGGAGTTGCTCCAAAGCGGGTCAATCTGAGTTTCATAACTATTTTCCGGTTGTTTAAGCGGGCTTCCTTGGTTGCCAGAGGACTTCCTGGCCGCCATTCTCTCGCGCCAGCTGTCTGGCTGCAACAAACAGCAGATCAGAAAGGCGGTTCAGATAGGCCGCGCCAAATGGGTTAACGGTTTCGTCCCGGGCCAGTTCCACCACCCGGCGTTCGGCCCGACGGCAAATACTGCGGGCCTGATGGCACAGAGCAGCTGCACGGCTGCCGCCTGGCAGAATAAATTCTTTAAGAGGCGGTAGCTCGCTGTTGATATCGTCGATAGTCTGTTCCATATCAGCGATCACCTCTGCGGTAATTACTACATAGTTTTCATCAGCCACAGCCAGCTCCCCCCCCAGATCAAACAGATCGTTCTGGCAGCGGGTCAGCGTTGTTTTCAGAGGCTGCGTTTCATCCAGCTCTGCAACCAGTACCCCCAGCAGGCAGTTCAGCTCATCGGTATCCCCCAGCGCTTCTATACGTGGGTGATTCTTTTCAACACGCTGGCCGCCGGCCAGAGAGGTGGTGCCTTTGTCTCCACCACGGGTATAGATACGGGTCAGACGGTCTGCCATTTGATGATCTCCATTGTCAGTTTTCTCTGATTGTAGTGCTGAAAACTGAGTAATAAATGCCCTCAGGCGACGAGGGTAAGAATAAAACAGGTTTCCTGAATACGGGCTAAACGTTAATCCAGATCTGGAATATGCTTCTGACTGAACTGGGGCAGCCGATCCATCGCATCCGCAACGATCTGGCTGTCCGGGGTCAGGTCGAGCTTTTCGCTTTTGCCTTCATAGGGCAGAGCGTTCAGTACGGTGCGCATTGCATTAAGTCGCGCGCGTTTTTTATCGTCCGACATAATGGTCGTCCAGGGAGCATGCTCGGTATGGGTGTAGTGATACATCGCTTCCTTGGCTTTAGTGTATTCTTCCCATTTTTCGATAGAGGCAAGGTCCATCGGGCTGAGTTTCCACTGCTTCAGAGGATCTTTTTTACGGTCTTTAAAGCGGCGGAATTGCTCACGCTGGTTGACCGAAAACCAGAACTTGAACAGATAGATCTCGCTTTCAACAAGAATTTTTTCCAGTACCGGTGTGTGCCTGAGAAAGCGCAGATACTCCTCTTCACTGCAGAAATCCATCACCCGCTCGACGCCGGCCCGGTTGTACCAGGAGCGGTCGAAGAGCACAATTTCCCCGGCATTGGGTAGTTGTTCCATATAACGCTGATAGTACCACTGGCCCTGCTCGGTGCTGGATGGCTTATCCAGAGCGACAACTCTTGCCCCACGAGGGTTGAGGTTTTCGATAATGCGCTGAATGGCGCCACCTTTACCCGCGGCATCCCGACCTTCAAAAATGATGATAACTTTCTGGCCGGTCTCTTTGACCCAGTTCTGCATTTTCAGCAGTTCAATCTGTAGCTGACGTTTCTGTTTCTCATACTCTTTGCGGGGAAGTTTGAAATCATAGGGATAGTCTTCACCCAGCCCCAGTGAACGACGGCGTTCCGATGGCGTCATTTCAGATCGTTTGCGGGTCATGGAGTTGCCCTCTTGAGTTATTGGTCTGCACTCATGCCACGTACAGCATCCAGCGTCAGTTGGTTGGCAGGTACAGGAATGCCAACCTGTTTGGCTGCGCGGCAAAGAAAGCCGGTGATTTCTTCAATTTCAGTCTGGCGTCCATGGGCCATATCCTGCTGCATGGATGAATGGTTCTCGCCGGTCAGTTCCGCGATATCCCATGCCTGTTCCATCAGTTTCCGGTCGAACAGCTGAATGTTGTGGGCTTTGGCTATCTGTTCCACTTCGCGGCATATCTGCGCCATAGCAGCACGGCGGTCATCGTATTTCAGTAGCTCACCGTTGCGGCAGTTGAAGATGGCGGTCAGGGGGTTGATTGCGCAATTGATTGCCAGTTTACGCCACAGTACCGCTTCGATGTCCTGGTCCTCAATCAGATCAGGAATACTGGATACAAGATCGGCTGGTAGTGTGCGCTTGCTTACCATGGAGAGCTCTCCAATATGGGTTTCTCCCTTGCCTGCCTGTACCAATTGCCAGGGTTCCTTAAAGTAAGCACCGTCGGTGGTACTGCCTGCCCATATCTCATGCTGAGGGGCATTCTCCAGCATCGTTTGCTGAGGTCCCATACCATTATGCAGCAGCAGAATGCAGGCCGTGTCAGTCAGTTTATTGCTGACCGCGTCATAGGCATCCAGGACCGCAAAGGCTTTTGTGGTAATCAATAGATGGTCTATCCGGTGGCAGTCGGAAGCGAGTACCGCGGGCGGGGAAAAGTGGCTCTGGCCCGCGTCTGTCTCAATGCTGAATCCCTGATTTTCCTGATAGGATCTGAGTTTTTCTTCATCGCGGAGAATAAGGGTGACAGAGTGTCCGGCTTGCAGGAGTCTGCCAGCCCAGAGCAGGCCGATCGCGCCTGCCCCCAGAATGTGCCAGTGCATCAAGAGAGGGTGTCCTTTTTGGTTAGCTGTCTCTTCATCATAGCGGTATCATAGGCAGGATCAACTGCCGGGCAGAAGGAATTCCGGCGTCATCGAATATGTGGCCTGTGGATTAGGGCCGGAGTTTAAGGGCTTTTAAAAGTCTTTGATATTAGGAGCTTAGGCAATGCCTTCATTTGATATTGTATCCGAGCTGGATATGCACGAAGTAAACAATGCGGTGGATCAGGCCAATCGCGAACTGGGTAACCGCTACGACTTCAATAAAGTGGATGCCAGCTTTGAACTGTCTGGTGAGGTGATCACACTGCAGGCGGAAGTGGATTTTCAATTGCAGCAGATGCTCGATATCCTGCGTAACAAGCTGGTTAGCCGAAAAGTAGATATTAAGAGCCTGGATATTGCCGATCCTCACACTGCGAATATGCGTGCGCGTCAACTGGTTAATCTGAAGCAGGGGCTGGATCAGCCGTTGGCGAAGAAAATCGTCAAACTGATCAAAGATTCAAAACTTAAAGTACAGTCTCAGGTGCAGGGTGATCAGGTCCGTGTAACCGGTAAAAAACGTGATGATCTGCAGCAGGTTATGGCTCTGCTTCGGGAAGCGGATCTGGAGCTTCCACTGCAGTTTAATAACTTCCGGGATTAAGCTAAAAAACTAGCCAGTACGCGGTGTTACCGCTTGCTGGATGGGGCCTGTAAGGCCCCTTGCGGATGGCTGGAAAAAGCAGCGAGCTTTAGTTAGTAGGTAAGCAGGTTGTCAGGTTGTACTGCTTTTTTCCGTGTCCTGTACTGTTTCAGTCTTTAGCGCTTCACTCTTTTCTTTCGCTTTCGCCGCCAGAATCACTAAGCCCAATACCGGTAGTCCCAGCAGTGCAACGCCGCTGAAGAACCAGATATAGCCGAAGCTATCGACAAAGCCGCCGGAGAAACCGCCGAGAAATTTCGGGAACAGCAGCATGACCGAACTGAACAGCGCGTACTGAGTGGCTGAATACTGAATATTAGTCAGGCTCGACAGGTAGGCAACGAAGGCTGCGGTGGCGATACCGCCGCTCAGGTTGTCCAGCGAGATCACAATGGTCAGTACCAGTGTGTCATTACCCACGGTTGCCAGCCAGGCAAATAGCAGATTGGTCAGTGCCACCATCAGCGCACCGGTAAACAGTATCTTCATTACGCCGAAGCGGTTGACCAGAATACCGCCGATGCCAGCGCCGACAATGGTCATCACTACGCCGTAGACTTTAATGATCTTGCTGATCTCTTCTTTGGTAAAGCCCATATCGACATAAAAGACGTTGGCGATAATTCCCAGTATGACGTCGGAGATGCGGTAGGTGCTGATCAGCGCCAGAATGATGATCGCCTGCATACCATAGCGGCGGATAAAATCTCTGAAAGGGCAGAATATAGCGATATAAAGCCAGCCCATAAAGCGTGAGATCCCGCCGGGAAGGTGGCCATAGCGCTCGGTAAAACTGATGATTTTCTGCTGTTGTTGAAGAGTATCCTGATCCATTTCAACGGCGGCAGGCTCTGAAATAATCAGGCTGGTGATCAGACCTACTCCCATGAGTGCGGCCATCGTCAGGTAGGCCGTTTTCCAGGCCTCCATGTTATAAGCATCCGGAGTCGGTGAGGCCCAGGCTGCGACCGCCAGCGCACCTGCGCCAGCAACGATCATGGCGATACGGTAACCGGCCATATAAGTCGCAGCCATGGCTGCCTGCAATCGTTCGCCAGCGGATTCGATCCGGTAGGCATCAATGACAATATCCTGAGTGGCCGAACTGAACGCGACAACCAGCGCCAGTAATGCCATTAACTCAAGATTATTCAGCGGATCTGAGAAGGCCAGTCCTCCGAGACTGACCATCAGCATGGATTGCGCCAGCACCAGCCAGCTACGTCGGCGCCCGAGCAGCGCGGATAATACAGGAATGGCTAAACGGTCTGTTAACGGTGCCCAGATCCACTTAAACCCATAGGCCAGTCCGACCCAGGAGAAGTAGGTAATCAGGCTGCGTTCAATGCCTGCCTCGCGCAACCAGAACGACAGAGTGCCAAACACCAGCAGCAGTGGTAGCCCCGAGGAAAAGCCAAGAAAAAACAGCGTGATGGCTCGCGGATGCAGATAGATCTTCAGGGATTCCAACCAGGATTCTGATCCTGACGTAGCTGGTGTCATGGGGTGCTCTCTAAAAGGTAAGCGGGAATTGTCGCCTGCCTTGCCTGTCAGGGCAAGGAGTGCGATGTGTTCCTGAACGCTGTAAAGCGGCTTGCGAGCCGTTAAAAACTAAAGTCAGTATGTCGGTTTCAGTATGAATAGAAACTGAGTTTGTCTGAAAGGGCAGTCTACTGAAGGATCATTGATTGCCCTTCAGAGTCGGGACCACACTTGTCCGCTTTGCGCTAAGTGGCGTTGGAGGGCTTGTTGATAGGACGCTTATGCTGTACCACTGCTGTCTGCAGTGAACGCGTAGCATGGGGGAATGGTTAAGGTCTGCGAGCGTCACCCGTCTTTGGGCAGTGAGCTGCTCCCAATTCCATGAAAGTCAAGTAAAGGGCTGCTGAATTAAAGGTATTTAACCGTCGGGTTGATAAGGCACTGTTGTTCAGAACAAGGTGAGTTTGGCAGCGGAAAAGGCATTAGTTGTGATATATTGCGCCCGGTCTGACAGCGTTGCTGATGCGGCAGTGGTTTGACTCACTAGCTTACTATCCGTCAACAGAGTAATTGTTTGTGAAAAAAGAGTTTGTACTATTCTGTCTGGTTGGTGGCGTGAATACCGGGATTGATCTGGCGGTGTTCTTTGTTCTGGCCAGCGCGCTGGATCTGTCGATCATTGTTGCTAATGTTCTGGCCTGGTTTGTTGCGGTGCAGTTCTCCTACTGTGCCAATGCTCGGCTGACCTTTAAGGCTAGTGGAGCCAGTCTGAGTATCGCCGGATTAGTTAAGTTTATGCTGGCCAGTCTTGTTGGGATGGTGGTTGCCACCGTGGTATTGGTGTGGTTGAGTACTTTGCTGCCGTTATTGCTGGCAAAACTGTGCTCGATTGCTGCGGGTGTGGCCTTTAATTTCTTTCTTTCGCGGTATTTCGTATTTTCAGCGCACTAGTTGGTAGCTATTCACCCGACGGCTGAATGCCTCTGATTCAGGAACAGCTCAAAGCCGCAGGTCAGGACATAGGCTTCAAGCAATGGTTCTTCTATTGGTCAGAGCCATTAATAATACTGTCCGGCTGACGTTTGATCACGCTGAATTCCCGGGTTCTGGCGGATGCAATAGGGTCGGGAGGGGAGTTGCTTGATGCTTCGCTATCACCAGGGTGGCACATTATCAGCGTATCTTCAGGATAACGCCGGGCGGTTTTCAGCCATTGTTGCAACAGGGCCTCATAGTCGGCAGTGTCTGAAAAGTCATAAATACCGCAGAAGTCCGAGTTGGATGGGTAGCCGTGGCGCTGCAATTGTCGGCAAAAGCCACTGCCAACAAGGTGCAGGATAAGGGCTTTAAAACGAAAGGGTCGCGCCATCATATTTTGCCAGGGGCCGCTGCATTGACGTATCCAGCCTTTGAAATCGGAGCCCTTCAAAACCTCAAAAATTGCATCACGAATGACCGGAAAGCTGTGTACATGCTGGTGGCCATCGATAAAGTCTGGCAGACGGCCGTAATGTTCAGTGAACGCGTCTAGCTGAGCACTGAATTCTGCTGCTACAGCGGGTTTATCGATAATTCTCAGGCAACTACTAGCCAGTGCCTGGTTCAGGGACATTGACGTGAAATTGCCAGTGGCGGTGGGCATCCAGGGTTCTGTCAGGCAGAAGTGCAACCCTATCTGAATGTCTGGGCATTGCTGCTCTGTCTCAAACAATGCCTGAGCCGCTTGCGGCCAGTGTTGGGCATTGGTCATGCAGGAGGTGCCATCGATTTTGCCCAGCATAAGTAATGCGCGGATCCGTTCACTGATGGCTGCGTTCATAGCGTAGTCATCGGCGATCAGAGTGATCTTATCAGGACGGTTCATTGTTACTATTGCGGTCCAGGGTGATATCGTCTTTGACGATATAGACCGGTCGGCCCTTCACTTCGTTGAGTATGTGTGCGATATACTCCCCGATGACACCGAGGAAAATCAGCTGTATGCCGCCCAGAAAGACGACGGCGGTAATCAGCGATGGATAGCCAGGTAACTCCACGCCAAGTAAGAGTTTTTCGAATAAGATCCAGAAACCGTAGATAAAAGCCGGTACCGATACCAGCGTTCCAGCGATGGTGATGGCTCTTAATGGCGCCGTGGAAAAAGAGACGATACTGAGAAAAGACAGGCTGAGCAGCCTCAGGAAAGACCATTTGGTGGTACCGGCGATGCGCTCATCTGGCTGATAGGCTATGGCGTACTGCTTGAAACCGATCCAGGCAGACAGGCCTTTAAAGAAACGGCTTTTTTCCGGCAGACTACGCAGTGCTTTTAATGCCGCCGGTGATAGCAGCTTGAAATCGGCCGAATTCTGCGGGATCTGAAAGCGGTAATCAGAATTGACCAGTTTATAAAACACTCCCACCAGTTGCTGTTTGAATGCATGATCCTGACGTTCATCGTGTACTGCATAGATAACGTCGTCGCCGTGGTTTATCCAGCGGTTAATAAACTTATCCAGCAGTTCAGGCGGGTGCTGACCGTCTGAATCGAGAAATACCACCGCGTCACCATGACAGTGGTCAATGCCTGCGGCCAGCGCGGCCTCTTTGCCAAAATTACGGCTGAAGGTGATATAACGAACATCAGTAACATCGGTGGATAATGAACGGATCACTTGCAGGCTGTTATCGAGGCTGCCGTCATCGATATAAAGAGTTTCAAAACTCAGAGCGTATTTATCACGCAGAGCCAGCAGTGAACGATGCAGCCTGTTGTGAAAGCCGGGTAAAGACTCTTCCTCATTATATACAGGAACAATGATGGAAAGTTTGTACGCGTGATTCATCGTCTAAATTCCGGTAAGGATATGATTTTTATTGGCTTTAAGGCATCGTATCAAATTACAATTACGATACATAGATTTTGTTGTTTTCACTATCGGGTAGCTCTCTAGGTTTGAACAGATGTTTATACGGACGATCTCTTATATCCCTTGGTATCTTGTGGGCATAACAATGCTGGTTGTGTTATTTGCAACCCTGGCCGGTGACTACCTCTTGAAAGGGGACATCATCGAGACCTTTCATATGGGCAGAGAGCTGTCTCTGTTCTATCCCAAACATCCGCCAGTCACCTTCTGGTTGACTGGCGGGGTGCTGCAACTGGTGCCTATGGATCTACTATTACCGGCTGCAACACTGATTCTTTATGCAGGTTATGCCTTTGTCGCGTATATGGCGTGGAAGTTCAGTCGTCTGTATTTCGATGATGATCGAATCTGTGTCTTGATCAGCTTTGCTGTGGGCTTGTCGCTGTTCACGAAATTTATCTACCTGACGCCGGACTATATGGTGCTGGTGCTGTCGCCTCTGCTGGCCTGGTCATTTTATAAAGCGGTCACCGAAGACCGGTTGTGGGACTGGCTCTGGGTTGCGGTATTGGCGCTGCTATTGTTCTTCTCTAAATATCAGGCGGTCGTCACCTTTTGCACGCTTGCGTTGGTGCTTTTATTAACTGCCCAGGGGCGGGCCTGTTTCCGGTCAAAACACTTCTGGTACGCGGTCACGGTTGTGCTGGCTGTGGTCGGACCATATCTTGCGCATCTTCTGCAACAGGAGGTTGCGGCAGTCAGCTATGCTCAGTCCGGCGCAGGCATGCAGAAAGTGTTTCACCTCAAAGGCGCTTGGTCTGCACCGCTGGCTGCGGCTTTTCTGCCTTTGCTGTTCTGTATCATTTTCTTCTCCTTTAAAAAGCTCAGAGTGGGTTTCTGTGCGTTCTTCGCAGACCTGAAAGCCGGTTCATTCAATATTGCTTTTCTGCTGATCAACAGCATCGGTTACTGGGGCGTCTGGCTTGTATTCTGTGTGGCTTTTGAACATGAACTACAGTCCAGATTTATCATCATGAATGTCATCTTCTTCAATATTCTGATTTTTATCTGGGCTAAGCCGTTGATCAGTACATTGAGTGATCGCAAATTACGTTTGACGATCGGCACCCTGACAGTGCTGAGTGCGGCTGCATTTGTGATTAACGTGTATAAGGACAATAACTGGCAGGAGGTTGGTTTATTTGAAACGGCTTATAGCCAGATCCGGCAGGAAGTGGGTGAAGAGATCGACTATATGGTGGTCAACCACCGAGCCCTGGATACCTTCTATACGGCCTTTGATGAAAAGCCACGCTTCATCGTGATGGACTATGCCGATAAAGCAGCTATCTATTCAGAAATGAGCGGACAGACTGTGCTGTTCATGTGGCGGGAAAAAGATGGTCCGGAGCCTGATTGGATTGCAGAGTTGCAAGCTCGCTATCCCCAATTGAGCGCGATGCACACTGTCGATCTGCAAGCGCAGGGTAACCGTGTTCTGGGAGTGCGTTTCAGGGATGCCAAATTCCATATACATTATATGTATTTGCTTTCAGGCAACTGATGTTGCCAGGTGGAGGTCAGATAATCTTTCAGCGCGCTGCATAGCGGAAATACAGTGACAGTTGTATCACTTGCTGCTCGCTGTAAAATACAAAAAAGGCCGGAGAGTCGGCCTTTTTGAGTACATCAGGGGCGGTCAGATGCGCAGTGCACCGTCTACTTCGATGCAGCGACCGTTAACGTAATCGTTTTCCATGATGAAAGAAACGGTACGTGCGATCTCTTCTGGTTTACCCAGACGCTTCGCCGGGATACCAGCAGCGATCTTTTCCAGTGCTTCAGGTTTCATGCTCATAACCATCTCGGTACCGATGTAACCCGGTGCGATAGAAGCAGCACGGATACCGTAACGAGCCAGCTCTTTTGCCCAGGTAACAGCCATCGCTTCAACACCGGCTTTCGTTGCGGTGTAGTTAGTCTGGCCCATGTTGCCATGACGGGAGATCGAAGAGATGTTGATGATGCAGCCTTCAGTGCCCAGCTCGATCATTTTGATCGCAGCTTCACGGCCACACAGGAAAGTACCGGTCAGGTTTACATCCATTACCAGGTTCCAGTTGTCCAGGCTCATCTTGCCGACAACCTTACCTTCCTTAACTTTGATGAACAGACCGTCACGGGTGATACCGGCATTGTTCACAACACCGTTCAGGGTGCCGAAATCCGATACTACATTATTAAACAGTTCTTCGACGGAGGCTTCTTCAGCAACGTTTGCGATGTAGCCGCGTGCTTCTACGCCGTGCTCCATACACAGACCAACGGTTTCATCCAGACCTGCCTGATCCAGATCGGCCAGTGCCAGTTTTGCGCCCTTCTGCGCCAGTTCCAACGCCATTGAGCGACCCAGACCACGGCCACCACCGGTGATTACGATTACTTTATCTTTCAATTCCATCGTTCTTACTACCTTATCTCTTTCTGTTTTCGTTTTTATTGTAATGATTGTGCGATGCAAAATTGCTTGGAATAGAACTTATAACGCTTGTGCGAAAAAGTCTACTGCCCGTATGGGGGATTTTAAGACTTCCTTTAAAGTAGCTGTGCACGGCCTTGGGTGGCTATTTTTAGTGGTTGCAACTGACTGATATTCAAGGACTTATTTTGCGAAGCGGCATGAGTTTTTTTTGTTCAACTTTAGTGTTATTGCTGCGACTGCGTATTGCTAGGAGGGGTTGAAAAAACGATGTTCAGCCCTAACTATGTTGATAAATCAGGCTTTTTTTGGAACCGCTTATTTGTTTCAGATAAGTGTCCTGAATATGAATTTTTTATGAAAAGGGTTGGCGCGATGCTGATCCGGGATTGAAACCGTATGCGATTTCTCTTTCTGCTTTTTATTGTGGTACCGATTATTGAGATTACCCTGCTGATCAATGTAGGGCAGGCGATCGGTGCCTGGAACACTGTGGGGCTGGTGCTTTTATCTGCCTTTATCGGTGTGAATATGTTGCGTTATCAGGGGCTGTCTACACTGGGGCGTGCCCAGCAACGTATGCAGAGTGGTGAACTGCCTGGCCGTGAGATGGTTGAAGGGATCGTGCTGGCCGTCGGTGGTGCTCTGTTGCTGACGCCGGGTTTTGTGACCGATGTTATTGGTTTTCTCTGTCTTATTCCTTTCACCCGTCAGCGCTTTGCTGATCTGTTGCTGAGCCGTTTTTCAGTTGTGACTATGTCGCAACAGTCGCAACAACGGTCGCAACAACAGCATTCTGTCTTTGGTGAAGAACATATTATCCGGGATCATCAATACCGGCCGCCGGGTGCCTCAGGAGAGGGTGATGTCATTGATGGTGAATTTGAGCGAAAAGACTGAAAAAAAATTTACCCGGGGTGTTGAAATCAATTTCCGTGCCCCCAGATAGTTTGTCATCGAACATTGGCAGTATTCGTACAACTGCTGTCGATTAAACAATAAAACATACTTTTTTTGATCACGAAGATCAGGAGAGAGATTCAATGAAAATTCGTCCACTTCACGACCGCGTTGTTGTTCGTCGTAAAGAAGAAGAAGCAACTACTGCCAGCGGTATTGTGCTGCCAGGTTCTGCTGCAGAAAAACCAAATCAGGGTGAAGTTGTAGCGGTTGGTTCCGGTCGTATCAACAGCAACGGCGACGTTCAGGCGCTGGCTGTTCAGGTTGGTGACACTGTGCTGTTTGGTCAGTACGCAGGTTCCAACACCGTTAAAGTTGACGGTGAAGAGCTGCTGATCATGAGCGAAGGCGACATCTACGGTGTTCTGGAAGACTAATTCCCAGTCTGACAGTTAAGAATTTCTGATTGAATTTAAGTAACAGGATTTTTCAAAATGGCTAAAGAAGTACTGTTTGGTAACGACGCACGTACTCGCATGCTGGATGGCGTTAACATTCTGGCTGATGCAGTTAAAACCACTCTGGGCCCTAAAGGTCGTAACGTTGTTCTGGATAAAGCGTTCGGCGCACCAACCGTAACTAAAGACGGTGTATCTGTAGCGAAAGAGATCGAGCTGAGCGACAAGTTCGAGAACATGGGCGCACAGATGGTTAAGGAAGTTGCTTCCCAGGCAAACGATGTAGCTGGTGACGGTACTACTACTGCGACTGTACTGGCTCAGGCGATCGTTAACGAAGGTCTGAAATCAGTTGCAGCGGGTATGAACCCAATGGATCTGAAGCGCGGTATCGACAAAGCTGCTGCTGCAGTTGTTGAGCAGCTGTCTGCAATGTCTGTTCCTTGTGCAGATACTAAAGCGATCGCTCAGGTAGGTACTATCTCTGCTAACTCCGACACTCAGGTGGGTGACATCATTGCTGAAGCAATGGAAAAAGTTGGTAAAGAAGGCGTTATCACTGTTGAAGAAGGTTCCGGTCTGGAAAACGAACTGGACGTTGTAGAAGGTATGCAGTTCGACCGCGGTTACCTGTCTCCATACTTCATCAACAACCAGGACAACATGAGCGTTGAGCTGGAAAGCCCGTTCATCCTGCTGGTTGATAAGAAGGTTTCCAACATCCGCGATCTGCTGCCAATCCTGGAGCAGGTAGCTAAGACTTCCCGTCCGCTGCTGATCATCGCAGAAGACGTTGAAGGTGAAGCACTGGCAACTCTGGTTGTTAACAACATGCGCGGTATCGTTAAGGTTGCTGCGGTTAAAGCACCTGGTTTCGGTGACCGTCGTAAGGCAATGCTGGAAGATATCGCTATCCTGACTGCCGGTACTGTGATCTCTGAAGAAGTAGGTCTGAACCTGGAAGGTGCTTCTCTGGAGCAGCTGGGTCAGGCGAAGCGCGTTTCTATCTCTAAAGAGAACACCACTGTTGTTGACGGTGTAGGTGATGCAGCAAACATCGAAGCTCGTGTTGCTCAGATCCGTGCACAGATGGAAGACACTAACTCTGACTACGACCGTGAGAAGCTGCAGGAGCGTGTTGCTAAGCTGGCTGGCGGTGTTGCAGTAATCAAGGTTGGTGCTGCAACTGAAGTTGAAATGAAAGAGAAGAAAGCCCGCGTTGAAGACGCGCTGCACGCGACCCGTGCTGCGGTTGAAGAGGGTGTTGTACCTGGCGGTGGTGTTGCACTGATCCGCGCAATGGACAAAGTGGGCGAGCTGAAAGGCGACAACCACGACCAGAGCGTTGGTGTTGAGCTGGCATTCCGCGCGCTGGAAGCGCCTCTGCGTCAGATCGTAGGTAACGCTGGTGAAGAAGGTTCTGTCATCGTTGCTAACATCCGTGAGAAAGGTGAGGGTAACTACGGTTACAACGCTGCAAGCGGTGAATACGGCGACATGCTGGGCATGGGTATCCTGGATCCGGCTAAAGTAACCCGTTCTGCACTGCAGGCTGCTGCTTCTGTTGCTGGTCTGATGATCACTACCGAAGCGATGGTTGCTGATGCTCCATCTGAAGGCGGTGCTGCTGGCATGCCTGATATGGGTGGCATGGGCGGTATGGGCGGCATGGGCGGCATGATGTAATCATCCCCCTCCGCTTTATCGCTGAAACAGTTTCTGTTTCTGTTTCTGGAAGCCCGCAAGGCATTGCCTTGCGGGCTTTTTCTTTGACTGTCTTTTATGAAGCTTTTTAAAAATAGGAATTTTTCTTATATTTTTTGAGTGCCTGTTCGATACTTTTCTGCGTTAACTGATTTTTAGTACTTACATGGAACTGTTCTCGTTTGTATGGATGCACAAGCAGAAAGCCCAATTGATACAGGGCTACGTTCACTCGTCACTATTGCCCGTTTTCACCAGTTGCCGACGGAAGAACCTCAAATCCAATATCAGTTTGGTGTTCCGGGTGAGCTGTTTGGTGATACCGAAATCCTCCGTGCGGCTAAATCTCTGGGTTTCAAAACACGCCAAACCACTCTCACATTTGAAAAACTAAACAACTCCATTCTGCCAGCCATTATCGTTACTAAAAATGGCGAATATGCAGTGCTGGTCAAAGTTGCACAGGCATCTGAACTGAGCGCGGTTGAAGGGGAGGAGAGTGAGGCTTCTCATCAAGGTAAAGCTCTGTCTGTTTCCGGATAAAAACCAACCGGACTCTTTAAGTGAAGAGGAATTAAATGAGATCTGGTCCGGTGAGATTATCCTGATCAGTAAACGCGAAGGTCTGCTGACCAGTTTTAAAGAATTTGATATCAAATGGTTTATCCCGGCTTTACTGAAGTACAAAAAGTTCTTCGGTGAAGTGATCCTGATCTCATTCATCCTACAGCTCTTTGCTCTGGTCACACCGCTGTTTTTCCAGGTGGTGATGGATAAAGTGTTAGTGCATCGGGGTTTTACTACACTGGATGTACTCGCCTTTGGTTTTGTCTGTATAGCCGTGTTTGATGCTATTCTGGGAGGGCTACAAAATTATGTCTTCTCGCATACGACTAACCGTGTGGATGTTGAATTAGGCGCGCGGCTCTTCAATCACCTTGTATCCCTTCCGTTATCCTACTTTGAATCACGCCAGGTGGGTCAAAGTGTCGCCCGTGTTCAGTATCTGGAACTTGAGCAGCAGAGGGTTGAACAGCAACACGACTTGATCGGCGCTAAAGCCAGTAACAGCAGACTGATCGCCCAGCTCGATGAGCTGAAACAACAACGCAACACCTTTATTGCCCAAACCCGCAGTGACAACCTACAACAACTGCTGCAAGCGGATCGTGAATACCTCAGCCTTACCGAAGAATTGAATAAAGCCAAAGACCTGAATAAAAAACAGATCCTCACCTCTCCGGTCGATGGTGTTGTGCAGGAACTGGCAGTTCATACTGTTGGTGGCGTTGTGACTGAAGCACAACCCCTAATGAAAATCGTGCCGGAAAACCAGCAGCTTGAAGTAGAAGCCTGGCTGGAGAATAAAGACATCGGCTTTATTTATCCTGAACAATCAGCAGAAGTCAAAATCCACACCTTCCCCTTTACTAAATACGGCATTATTGATGGCAAAGTTGAGACGATATCAGCCGATGCAACCGTAGATGAACAACGTGGACTTATTTATAAAGCCAAAATCCTGCTGGAGAAAAGCAGTTTAAAGGTGGATGGGCGCAATGTTCAATTAGTACCAGGGATGGGGTGAGTGCAGAGATTAAGATCGGTAAGCGGTTTTTGATTGAATATATAGCAGCGCCTTTGCTTAGATATAAGG
>JAOXSA010000313.1 GCA_025800245.1 Amphritea sp.
TCACCGGGCAGGTGATGATCGGTAATAATGACATCAATTCCAGCCTGATTAGCCGCGGCGACACCCGCCACACTGGAGATGCCATTATCCACAGTAATAATCAGATCAGGCTGTTGCTGCGCGGCCACCGCAACAATTTCCGGACTCAGCCCGTAACCATACTCGAAACGGTTCGGCACCAGGTAACTGACCCGCTGTGCGCCCAGCATTCCCAGTCCGAGAATCCCCACTGAGGTACTGGTTGCACCATCACAATCAAAGTCGCCGACAATCAGAATATGCTGATTCTGTTCCAGCGCAGTCACCAGCCTTGTAACCGCCTGATCCAGCCCCTGCATGTCCTGTCCGGTCTGCAACTGCTGCAGACTGCGGCCCAGTTTCTGATGGTCTAACAGACCACGACTGGAGTAGATCCGGGCCAGCAGAGGCGCCACCTGCTGCTCAACAGGCGCACCAGCAACAGGCGTTCTGCGACGGATAATCAGTTCACTGTTCATGGTGCCTGCTCAGAAGGAAACCAACTATCGGTTTTATCGGTGAAATAGTAAGCCGTCAGGCCCAGCCACTCGCGCACGCCAAGCGACAGCAGGCGCAGATTCCCTCCAAGACCCGTCTTAGGCTCAGACAATGACAGGGGTTTTGAATAGTAATCCGTTGGATAAGGAATTACCTGCCATCCCTGTTTGCGGTATATGCTGACAGAGCGGGGCATATGAAAAGCGGATGTAACCAATAGCCAGCCCTTCTGATCGGCTATATCAGCCCCCTCCGGCAGCACATCCGCGCTATAAATAGCATTTTCAAAGGTATTACGGGAATCACGTTCGTAGATAAGACGGCCTTCGAGCCCCTGAGCAGCCATCCAGCTTTGCACAACGTCAGCCCCTCTGAAATCGGGTTTTAATACTGATCCTGAACCGCCAGTGACAATTACTGGGGCATCAGGATATTGCCTGATAAGAGGCAAAATCGACATTATCCGATCTGCCGATGAATTAAACTGCGGTGAATTCCAGTAAGCGCTCAGCTCCGCCTCTTCACCGCCACCAAGCACAATAATTCCGGCGATCTCCTGCGGCATCTGCTCAGGTCCGGCAAAACGGCTTTCCAACGGCTGCAGCAACAGATGCCCCAGTGGGTAAAATACCAGCACCGTTAGCATAGAAACAGTCAGAGCGGTGAGCATTCGCCAGCCCATCAGCAACGCAATAATTAAAATAAAAATCAGCAGGTTACCGGGATTAGCCACCACCCAGAATGCTTTAGACAACCAGAAAAACAGATCCATCCGGCCTTATTCCTCCCCAAAAATAAAAAGCCCGCTGTTGCCAGACGGCAAAAGCGGGCTCTATTTTAGCAATGCAAAAATTAAAATAAAAATCAGCAGGTTACCGGGATTAGCCACCGCCCAGAATGCTTTAGATAACCAGAAAAACAGATC
>JAOXSA010000333.1 GCA_025800245.1 Amphritea sp.
TGGTACCGGCAATGATCGGCTGGAAGGCTGGACGGGGGCTGATACCTATCTGTTCAACCGGGGCGATGGTCAGGATGTCATCAGTGATTATGATCGAGGCTACAACGGTCGTTACGAGCGTAGCTTTAATCAGACTGACACGTTACAGCTGGGTGCGGGGATTGACGAAACAGATCTTTGGTTTACTCGAGACGGAGATTCGTTAAAGGTTCAGTTGATCGGTACGGAGGATTCTGTTTCGGTTGAAAACTGGTTTGCTGGTACCCAATATAAATTGGAAGTGATTGAAACGTCTGACTCAGTAATCAACACTACAGATATAGAGGCATTAGTACAGGCAATGGCTGTATTTGATGCGCCTTCCGGGGCAGGGGAAGTGATCCCTCAGAACGTTCAGGAACAGTTACAGCCTGTTCTTGCAGCAAGCTGGAAGCCTGTTTAATCTCACTTGAATATCTGAGAAATAGAAAGAGCTGCAATTGCAGCTCTTTTTGTTTTCAGGAACA
>JAOXSA010000340.1 GCA_025800245.1 Amphritea sp.
ATATAGGGGTGGAGCGATTGCTCGGACTGCTTCAGGTGCGGGCATAATGATTAATTGATCACTTGAAAAGCAAAGAGCCCCGCTAACGCAGGGCTCTTGATAATCAAAACCGCTCAGTTAACGCTGTTTTTACACAGCCTCCTTCGGCCCGTTTTTTAATAATGGCTCTCTGACTCAGCCTATTCCTTCAGCAGATCTTCACCACTGAGGCCATTGCGCTCAACAATTTCACGCAGTTTTCTCAGAGCTTCAACCTGGATCTGTCGCACCCGTTCACGGGTCAGGCCAATCTCGCGGCCCACTTCTTCCAGCGTGCTCATCTCAAAGCCACGAAGGCCAAAGCGACGGGACAGTACTTCAGCATGCTTTTCAGGAAGCATGCCTAACCAGTTTTCCAGGTTGCCACTGATATTGGATTTCTGCAGCAGGGTTTCAGGATCTGACGACTCCTCATCTGCAATGGTTTCCAACAACATCTTGTCGGAATCCTTACCCACCGGAACATCCACAGACGTTACCCGCTCATTGAGCCCGAACATCTTTTCGACATTCTCAACCGGCTTATCAACCGCTTCAGCGATCTCTTCGACGGTTGGTTCGTGATCCAGCTTCTGAGCCAGCTCACGAGCAGCCCTGAGGTAAACGTTAAGCTCTTTTACCACATGAATAGGCAGTCGGATTGTCCGGGTCTGATTCATAATCGCCCGTTCAATGGTCTGTCTTATCCACCAGGTGGCATAGGTTGAGAAGCGGAAACCCCGCTCAGGATCGAACTTTTCCACTGCCCGGATCAGGCCGAGGTTCCCCTCTTCAATCAGGTCCAGCAGAGTCAGCCCGCGGTTGATATATCGTCGTGCAATTTTCACCACCAGACGGAGATTGCTCTCAATCATTCGCTGTCGGGATGCTTCGTCCCCTTTCAGGGCACGACGGGAATAGTAAACCTCCTCTTCCGCTGTCAGAAGCGGCGAGAAGCCTATTTCATTCAGATACAGTTGAGTGGCATCCAGTGTTTTGGCGTTCAACAGGTCGTTGTGCGCCATACTGCCCTTGCCACGGCCACTGTTAAGAAATTCGGGCACAGACTCTTTGGTCTGAGTCTCTTTTTCTTGCAGATCCAGATCTTCGACTTCCGTTTCGGACGCGATACGATCCAGCTCTGGTTCGCTGTTTTCTACGTTATCCATTGCTATAACCTCGAGTAACTTTACTTATTATGTTTGTCAGTTACTTTCTAAAAAATGGCGGTGTGACGCCGATTTTTATCTGTTACGCGGCAGATACTTCATTGGATTGACCGGCTGACCATCCCGGCGAATCTCAAAATGCAGCATGTCACGGGTGGTTCCACTGCTTCCTATCTCAGCAATTTTGTCACCCACTTTTACCATATCACTTTCTTTTACCAAAATGCGACTGTTATGCGCATATGCGCTAAGAAATTGCTGGTTATGATTAATAATTACAAGGTTACCGTATCCCAATAACCCGCTACCGGCATACACCACCTTACCGGATTCTGCGGCGTAGACGGGATCTCCACGCTTGCCAGCGATGTTAATTCCTTTATTAACCTTACCCGAGGAACTGAATCCCTGCAGGATCTGCCCCTTACCCGGCCAGCGCCACTTTAGTACCCGGTTAGCAGCAACGGTCGCGACAGGCTTTTTACTGGCCGCGGGTTTCTTAGCGGGAGCAGAGGCCGGCTTTCTGGCCGGAGTTGCGGCCTGTGACTGGGCAGTTTTCTGAGAAGCGGCTTTCTGAGGCGACGAACTGGCCGGACGGGCTGCCGGAGGTGGTGCCTTACGAGGTTTAAGATCCAGTTTCTGACCAGGATAGATCTCATAACGGCCGTTTATATTGTTATTGCGGGCCAGTTGGCGGTAGTCCAGGCCATAGCGGAAGGCAATTGCATAGAGAGTATCGCCACGGCGTACCGTATAGCGATCCGGACGAGGGGAATTACTACTGACAACCCGGACAGGCTTTTTACCGCCGATGGATCGCTCATCCACCGGCGTGTAGATACTGCTGGAACTACAGGCCGTCAGCAACAGCAGTACTGTTACCGAAAATATCAGGCCTGAAGTCCGAACCATTCATCTATCCCTTAGCCGCCTGATAGCGCTCCATCACAACCACAATGGCGCTACCTGCTAACATCAGCACAACTGCCCCGATCAGGAAACCAGGCTGCCCGGTCATGCTTTCAAAGCTCCAGGGCAAAACGTTTTCCTGCTGCAGAGGCACCTGCTCCCCGTGCCGGTTAATGGTATAAGCCAGTGTATACTTCCACGGCCACACCTTATTCAGTGATCCCAGCATAAATCCCGCCAGTAATGCCAGAGTCGCCTGGCGGAAGTGGCTGAACATATAGCTCAATACGCGGGAAAAACTCATAATTCCGATAATACAGCCCAACAGGAAGAGTGCAATCATCTGCACATCCACGCCTTTCACTGCCGCCAGAATATGTGCATACATCCCCATTAGCAGAAGCAGGAAGCTCCCGGAAATCCCCGGCAGAATCATGGCACAGATCGCAATAGCTCCGGCAAAGAACACGGCAGTAGAGGTAGGCTCAATCTGAGCAGGGGCAAGACTGGTAATGATAAACGCCAGCAGAGCACCAAGAACAAAGGTTGAGATCAGACTGGAGCTCCACTGATCGATATGGGTCATGATCAGCCAGGTAGAGGCCAGAATCAGACCGAAGAAAAACGCCCAAAGCAGGATAGGATAGTTATCCAGCAGATAGAGCACTCCACCAGCGATAGTCACAATACTGGCAACAATACCCGCCAGCAGAGTTACCAGAAAAGTACCATTCACGTGCTTCCAGCATGCCAGAGGCCCCTCTTTGAACAAAACCTGAAGCGCTTTCAGATTGAAGCTCTTAATGGTGTTGATCAGTTCCTCGTAAATACCGGTAATAAAAGCAATTGTGCCTCCGGAAACCCCCGGAACAACGTCGGCAGCGCCCATCAGCATCCCTTTCAGAAACAGCGCAATATAATCTTTCATGGTTCTCTGTGTTGTCATTATCGATTGCAATAAACGTATAAGCTTTTAACGGTATGGCCCTTATCGACTCAGCCTTACCGGATAGTTCCGCTCAGTAGTGGAACAAACTTAACCCCTTCGAGGATCTCTGTTTCGTACTCATCTTCCGAGATACGAATAACCAGCTTCAACTGTTGCTGACGACTCCCCCCCACAGGAATAACAAGCCGTCCCCCTATTTTCAGTTGCAGCAGCAACTCAGCAGGGATCTCTTCAGGCGCACAAGTGGCCAGAATACCATCAAATGGTCCACGTTCTGTCCATCCCATACCACCATCAGAGTGTTTCAGGCTGATATTTCGTAATTTCAGCAGAGAAAAACGCTGACGAGCCTTATCCTGCAGCGGTTTGATCCGCTCCACGCTGTACACCTGCTCAACCAGCTGCGCCAGCACCGTAGTCTGATAGCCTGAGCCTGTGCCTACCTCAAGCACCTTGTCCAACGGCCCTTCGGCCAGCAGGATTTCAGTCATACGGGCGACTATATAAGGCTGAGAGATAGTCTGGTTAAACCCGATTGGCAACGCAGTATCTTCGTAAGCCCGATGCGACAATGCTTCATCAATAAAAATATGGCGTGGTGTATTACCCATCACCTCAAGCACCTGAGGATCAGTAATACCCTGATCCTTCAAACGCTGAACCAACCGGCTACGGGTACGCTGGGAAGTCATACCGATTCCCTGCAACTGCAATTTATTCACGCCAGCTCCTCAAGCCAGTTGCTCAGATTATCCATACCTGAATACTGAGTCATGTCTACATTCAATGGAGTTAAAGAAACGTAGCCTTCTTTCACCGCATGAAAATCAGTTCCCGGTCCACAGTCCTGTGCAGCACCGGCTCCTGCAATCCAGTAACGTTTCGCCCCTCGGGGATCAATCGATTCAACCGGCGTATCAGCCAGCACCCGATGACCCAGACGGGTAACATGAATCCCTTTAATTTCATCCAAAGGCAGATCAGGCACATTAATATTGAGGACTGTACGCGGTGCAAGCACTAACTTACGCACATCTTTTACCAGTTGCCGGACGACTTCAGCAGCGGCACGATAGTTCTGCGGATTACTGCCAGCCAATGAAACAGCAATCGGCGGCAGACTCAGGTAGCGTCCTTCCATCGCCGCAGCAACAGTACCTGAATAGATAACATCATCGCCCAGGTTCGCACCGGCATTGATACCTGATATGACCAGATCCGGCTGATCATTAAAGATGCCGGATATCCCCAGGTGAACGCAGTCCGTCGGCGTTCCGTTAATACCGTAAAAGCCGTTATGATGCTGATGAGCCTCCAACGGCCGATCCAGCGTCAGGGAATTACTGGCACCACTACGGTTACGGTCAGGTGCAACCACCGATACCTGATGCTCTTCAGCCATCACCTGAGCCAGCATCTCCAGTCCCGGTGCGTAGACACCATCATCATTGGATAACAAAACCTTCATGCTTTTTCCTCCTGAACTGCCAAACCACGGGCCGGCGCGCTTACATGGGCCAGTTCGCGCAGTACGCTGGTTGCAAAAGAACCAGCGGGCAGATCAAAGCCCAGCAAAAACTGATCGTCAGCTTCCTGCTCCAGCGTTAAATTACCGGGTAGCAAACGAATTGAACGGCGCTCCTGGTTCATACCCAGACGCTCCAGTCCTTCCATCAATTCGGTGTAGGGTTGCAACTGCTGTAACTCCCATGCTGCCGACTCGTCAGTACAGATTGAACGCCCTCGCCCCCACATGGCGGCGGTCAGATGGATATCTCCCTCAGCCAGTCGTTGGGCAATAGACTGGTCATCAGCATCATACTGAAAGCAACTCTGGCTGCCATTGATCATCAGCACATCGCCGTCAGACGGCGAGGTAAAACGCTGCTCCGCAATCCGCGCTGAAACCAGTTGGTTAAACAGAAACGAGCGCACCGCTGAGATATACATGCTCTTCTTGTGCTTCTGGCGCTCTTTCAGCGTACCATTCATCAGCGCTGCGCCTTTGGTCAGGTTGCCGCCCTGATGACCAAAACGCTGCTCGCCAAAGTAGTTCGGCACACCAGCCGACAGATGCTTAACCCGTTCCTGTAACGCCACGGCATCAGTGACCTGCCGTAGACGTAACACGAAACGATTACCGGTCAGACTACCCAGACGCAGCTTACGGGTATGTTTGACCGCTTTCAGTACTTTGATAGTGTCGGTCTCAAACAGCGACCATGTCAGCGGAGAGCGACCCGGCAGATGGACACTGAACCACTGCTCGGTGACTGCATGGCGGTCTTTTTTACCCGCATAGCCAACCTCCCGGGGGCTGACCTGGCAAAAGTTTGCCAACTGACGGGCGATCCAGTCGGTATTCTCACCGGTTTTACGGATATAGAGAAACACGTGGTCGCCGCTGCCTTCAGGCTCAAAGGACAGATTTTCATAGACCTGAAAGTCATCAGGTTCGGTGCGGATTACAGCAGTGCTGCTCGGTTCGCCATACAGATATTCAAGGTGTTCAGGAAAATTCATTAACGCTAACTAATCCACTACTGCTGTGTTGTTGACTGTTGTTCCTGAAGCCTGGGTACCAACTGAAAGAAGGTTTCTCCCTCTTTGACCATGCCCAGTTGATGACGGGCACGCTCTTCCAGCGCTTCCAGTCCCTGTTTCAGGTCTTTAACCTCGGCATCCAGTTGGTGATTCCGACTCACCAGGCGATCATTTTCCAACCGCTGTTGCTCAATATTCTCGCGCAGTGCCTGAACTTCCATCAGATTCGCTTCACCAAACCATAGCCGATACTGCAGCCCGGCAAGGCACAGTAGCAGTATCAGCATCATCCAGCGAAACATCAGTCAGGCACTCTCAGGTATTTCTCAACATTTATGATCTGCTTCGAACAACACTCTGTTGTCAAAACCTCTCCTCTGTAAAAAAAGGGGCCTAAGCCCCTCTTTTTATAAC
>JAOXSA010000341.1 GCA_025800245.1 Amphritea sp.
CTCTTCTTCATCCTTATGCGTAGGGTGCAATAGCGTTAGCGTATTGCACCAGAACACTTTCTAATAATGGTGCGTTATAACGCACCCTACGATTCTACGCTGCTTATCCACAAAAAAAGCGATCCAGGCGCTTTTAAAGCTTTTTCCAGCGAGGAACGCTTGCATTCCGGTCGAGCTACCAGCGAGGCTGGCTGTGCCAGCCGCTCCAGCCACGATTTCTCTTCTTCATCCTTATGCGTAGGGTGCAATAGCGTTAGCATATTTCACCAAAACACTTTCTAATACTGGTGCGTTATAACGCCCCCTACGATTCTGCGCTGCTTATAGATAAAAAAGCGCCCAACGGCCCTTTAAAATTTTTTCCCAGCGAGGAATGCCTGCATTCCGCTCTAGCCACGAGCAAGGCGAGCTTCGCTCGCCGTTCCAGCTACTGAAGAAGAATCTACGATTCTTCTTCCTCATCCCTCGCCTTCGCAATCACCTCTAGCGAATCTACCCGCTGATAGCCGCGCGGGAGCTTATTACCCCGACGACCCCGTTCACCGCGATAGTGTTCCAGATCTGCCGGTTTCATCTTCAGATGCTGACGACCGGAGTTCACCTGCAGAGTATCTTCCGGTGACAGCGTGATCATTGCGACTAACAACTCCTCACGGCTGGCAGCGCGGGCGGATGGGATATTGATAATTTTGTTACCCTTACCCCGCCCCAGTTCCGGCAGTTCTGCCACTGGGAACACCAGCATACGGCCTTCGTTGGTGACAGCCACCAGCAGATCATTGTCTTTATCTGTCACCGCCAGAGGTGCCATGCCCTTTGCTGCTTTCGGCAGGGTCAGAGTGGCTTTACCGGTGCGGGTTTTACTGGTCATGTCACCGATGCAGGTGACAAAGCCATAACCAGCATCGGACGCCAGCAGGATAGGATCTTTATCTTTACCGGCAATCGCACCATCGATCGTCGCGCCTTTCGGTAACGTCAGCTTACCGGTGATCGGCTCGCCCTGCCCCCGCGCCGATGGCAGGGTATGGGCTTCGATAGAATAGGCCCTACCGGTGCTATCCATCAGGATAATCGGCTGATTCATCCGTCCCCGGCAGGCCAGTTTAAAGCCATCGCCGGATTTGTAGTTCAACCCTGCTGGATCTATGTCGTGACCTTTGGCCGAACGAATCCAGCCCTGTTTCGAGATTACCGCGGTGATCGGGTCAGCGCTCAGCAGCGCTTTCTCATCCAGTACTTTGGCTTCTTCACGGGTCACAATCGGTGAGCGGCGGTCATCGCCAAACTCTTTGGCATCGGCCTTCAGCTCATCTTTGATCAGCTTGCGCATC
>JAOXSA010000048.1 GCA_025800245.1 Amphritea sp.
ATAAGCTCAAACCCTTTGCCGATTTCAGCTGGCAGGATCTCGACCTGACCGAACAGGAATTTGAAGACTTTAAAAGCAAATATCTGGATATCTACGACCGCTCGCGACAGGAGAAAGCCGAAGTCGCCTCCATTCTCGATGAGGTGGATTTTGAACTGGAGCTGATCCACCGGGATGAGGTGAATGTTGCCTACATTCTGCAACTGCTGGGCGATATTCAGGAGAAGCGCCGTACTCAGGGCGATACGCCAGATACCCGCAAAGCGATAAAAAGTGTGCTGGATATGCTGGGTAACGAGACCCAACTGCGCAGCAAACGGGCGCTGATAGAACAGTTCATTCAGGACTATATGCCCAACATCACCGATGAGCAGAATATGGCGGCGATCTTTGCTGGCTACTGGAATAAAGAAAAGCGCAACGCCATTCACGCCCTGTGTGAACGGGAGCAACTCGACAAAGAGGGTATCTATAAGCTGATCGACCAGTACAACTTTACCGGTAAAGATCCGCTGCGGGATGATATTTTTAAGCATCTGGCTTACAAACCCAGACTGATGGAGCGCAAGCAGGTATACACCCGCATCATCGGTGAGTTTAAAGAGATTATCCACAAGTACGAAGATGATACCGGGCAGCTGCCAAACTTTACGGTCTCGGAATATGCTGAACAAAAGTCGGTCAACGATGCGATGCACGAGCTTGGCGATAAGCAGATCATCTTTACCGATGATGTGATTTATAACCCGGATGTGACAACGCTTGCTCGCTTCAGCGTGACACTGGATAAGCAGTACAGCGAAGCGGTGAATAAGCTGGCGCACTATCGTTGCGCGGGCGAATTGGTCGGGCGCGGTATTGTCAGCGATGAGGTTCTGACGGAGTATTTCGCCATCTCCGCTCTGATTAACCAGCAGCTTGGCCTGCCCGATCTGACTGCGAACACCGCCACACCAATCAAAGAGGGCGATCTGTTCTGGTCACTGACCGAGGTACGTGAAGGCAGCGTTGTTTTTGACTTTATCCTCAACGCTTACGGCTATTCACTG
>JAOXSA010000373.1 GCA_025800245.1 Amphritea sp.
GGGGATACTGTCTGAATAGCGGTTATAACGGTGCACCAGATGCAGTTGATAGCTCAGTATTCCCTGATGGCTGGGGCTACTGACCAGATAACAGTCGAACTCCGGGAAAGGGTGGCTGTAGAGCTCTTTATTGTTTTTATAGCGGATCACCTTGCCGGTGCTGCGGCTGAAGGTAAAATGTTTGACCGCTTTCATAAACCAGGGCATGGGTAAATAGCCATGTTCAGAGGCTTCAGCGTAACCCCAGATCAGAGCAGAGGGGAGGAATATATATACTGTATATATATACAGTAGTAATAATATCTGACAAGGCTGCATCTTCATCGATAAAAGAGGATATCAACATGAACAGGAAAAATGCAGGAGCTACCATGGTACAGATACCTTTCCCGAAGACCGTCAGGTAAAAGTAAATTAATCCCCATTTATTTAATGACCCCGCACTGTACTGGTTCTCATCCCAGTGGGTCTCGCCTTTATTTTCTTGTAAACGCTGCTTGATCTCGGCTGGCGTGGGTTCTTCAATCATACTGACGGGAACTGTTTCATTAGCCTGGCTCCACGGCAGGGGATCGCCTCCCTGTAGCAGCTTTATCAGGACTCCTTGTTCGGGACGGGGTTGCTGATTGCTGTAATGCTGACTATTCCAAACGCTGTCCTGATAGCGATTCTGCGATGTTTCTATTTTATTCATCTTGAGTCCTGTTACTGTTCCCAGCCAAATTCATCAGCCCACCAGTAAAATAGCTCGCTTTGCTTGCGAGTGGCTGGACCGCTACGCTTGCGAGTGGCGAGAAGGCTGTTAATCCTTAACAGCCCGATGAATTCAGAGACTTTTATCAGGCTTGGGTGCCACCATTAAACAGGTCGATCTCTGGGCCTTGGCTCGGCATAAAGCGTTGCTCGGCTTGTAGTTCAAGTAGCGCCTCTTCAAAC
>JAOXSA010000374.1 GCA_025800245.1 Amphritea sp.
CTGATAGACCAGTTAAGTGAGCAGGAAAGTACGGATATGGTCTGCGCTGTATTTGATGTTACACGCTCGTGTTATTACCGTTATAAACAGCGGCAAGCGGTGATTGATCATTCTCGGCTGAAGCTGAGAGCCCATGTCAATCGGATCTTCAGAAACAGCCGAAGCTCTGCGGGAAGCCGCACGATTACCGAAGTACTGCAAGCTGATGGGGTTACTATCGGTCGATATAAAGTGCGTAAGCTGATGCAAGAAGCGAAATTGATCTGCAAGCAACCAGGGCCGCATGCCTACAAGCAGGCTACCGTTGAGCGTCCCGATATCCCCAATCACCTTGATCGGCAGTTCAGTGTCACACAGCCAGACCAGGTCTGGTGCGGTGATATTACCTATATCTGGTCAGGTAATCGTTGGGTCTATCTGGCAGTGGTGCTTGATCTATACAGACGTCGGGTTGTGGGCTGGGCCTTATCAGATAAGGCAGATGCCAGCCTCGTTGTTCAGGCTCTGGATATGGCTTATCTGCAACGAGGCAAGCCAGGCGGTGTCATGTTCCACTCCGATCAGGGTAGCCAGTATGCCAGCCGAATGTTCCGCCAGCGGCTCTGACGATACCGTATAAAGCAGAGCATGAGTCGCCGGGGTAACTGTTGGGATAACGCACCGATGGAGAGGCTCTTCAGAAGCCTTAAAACAGAATGGGTTCCAGTGACCGGCTATCTATCGAAAGCTGAAGCACAGAAAGATATTGGAGATTATCTGATGCGGTATTACAACTGGGAAAGGCCGCATCAGTACAACGAGGGACTACCGCCTGCAAAAGCAGAGAAAAGTCCTAATTTACTGTCCGGAATTAGTTGACC
>JAOXSA010000382.1 GCA_025800245.1 Amphritea sp.
GGTGTGCCTGCTTCGGCTTGCTTCAAGATCGCCATGATCTGGCTGTCGGTGTAACGTGATTTTTTCATGCAGAATCTCCTGCGTATAGATTACGAGAAAACTCTACTTTTGAGCACCGTTATTTTTCGGGGGGATTACCAATTCTCGTCACCTTAAGCGAACGATTTAATGTATAAAATATACCTTGCGTCGACTGAGATGCACTGCTACGGTTATTAACAAACACTAATACTAACTTACTGATTCTAAAGATCATTCCACTACGTAATTTACGTTTAAGATGGAAATTTTCACAAAATTTATCTTTAAGTTGGAATCCTTTTTTTCCAACTTTGGAAGCGAATCGCTAGATCCCCCGCCATTCCTGAAAAGTTCAGTTTACGAAAAGTTTGGAATTCACAGATTTCAGTTCAGCAACTCAGGGGACAAACAGCCATCCTGGATAGCACTGATATAGAAATGAAATGCCTTACAGGCTGCTTCGATCGCCTGCTCGGTCTTTGCTGAAGAATCCAGGCATATTGCAGATTGCTGCCAGAACGGCTGCATGGAGGACGGATCGGTCCAGCCTTCAGCAAAGAATAACGTTGGTAGCGCGACCGGACTGTTACGATGCAGCAGACGGGCAATATGCGCGCTACCCAGTTTTGAGCCTTCTAAAAGATACAAGTAACCCCAAACAGCACTATCCTGTACATCAAACAATGATAACGCAGGCTGCTCCGGGATCGGTTGCCGAAGCTCGGAAAGATCTTTCTCTAAAGCTGCAGCGCGGCTCTGGTACTGATACCCGCAGCTGTCCAGCATCCGGGAGACGACCTTTTCGAGATACTGATGAGGCCGGTAGAGTCTAACCAGCGCTCTGGCATAGGTATCCCGGGTAACTTCCCTGCCTTTGAATACCTGAAGATCACTTAACGAGTCCAGCTCTGTATGAAGTTCACTCGTCGCAGCGCGCAATGCTTTATGGAAGTCATTCGCAGCCCGCATTAAAGCAGCTCCAGCAAACCGGACTGCTCAAGCAGGCTTCTGAAACGGTGCAATTGCAGGGTCGTGGTCTCAGACCAGGCTTTGCTGTAGCCCAGACGCTTCTCTACCCAACGGGAGAAAGAGCGACGTGGAGAAACAGGGATCTGGTCATTCAGAGCTTCGGCCGGTTTGTCAGGGTTGCCACCCCAGCTCACCTCATGAATATACTCCTGACGTGTCAGGTACAGTCGTACATTCATCTTATGATGCTTTTCTGAGCGGAACTTGAGACAGCCGAACCCGGCAATTTCTGTTAACAGGGGCTCATCCATGAACCGCTGGATGCTATCGGTATGGAAAACAAAACCATCCTCGTACTGGACAAACCAATCATCCACCAGCTCGAGAGTGTCAGCATCAAATGTCAGCCCTGACGCAAACACCGTATCACCGATGCAAAGCGCCACACCATCAACCGAGAAGTAATCGGCAATTGCACTGGCCAGTTCTGCCCAGATCTGCTGCAAAGGTTCCCCGGAATTTATTAATGAGCTGATAGCACTGATCTGAAAGTTAAACTCATCAATAAAGTTCAGCCGATTCCGGGCATCCAGCTCTTTATCAAGCAGGGTATAGGTCACGATAGCCCTGGCTATTTGTTGCAGCACAGGCTGCGGCAGTTTACGCGCACTCGGTGAATGGCATGAAATCAACGCATCCAGTTCATCGCCCTTAACGATGGGAAAGGACACAGAGGAAGCGACCCCCATATTGCTCATATACTGAAGATGCACCGGTGAAACACTTCTGAGGTCGGAGAAGGTCAGATCAGGCACGCCCTCTTCACCGTATAGCGGTATTGAGTCAGAGGCTGCTGACACAATTTCACGCCAGGGATTAAGGATATATATTTTCCTCGCAATCTGCGGGATATCGCTGGCAGGAAAGCGCAGGTCCAGATACGAGCCCTGGATGTTATCCGAACAAACCTCACCGCTGACATGCCCATCACCATCCTCGAGGAACTGGTAGTACATTACCCGATCGTGTCCTGAGACTCTGGCGATCCAGCCAAGCAGCTCCTGGCGATAATAATTCCTTTCATGTGTGTCGGCAAAAACGGAAGGCAGCGCCGGCAATGCCGGTGCCGCAGCTAAATCGGTATCAACCGGATAAAGCTCCGCCAGAAAGCCATCAGCAGAGCGGATAAGAACAACATCCAGCTCCTGATCATCAACATGACAATGAGAGAAACTACGCTCACCGGCCTTGTCCGGCAGATCATTTGCCAGGAATGTCAGAGCTTCGGGCAGTGGTTGCCCTATCAGATTAGCTATCCCCATGTTCAGTAATGTAGCCGCATTCCCCGATACATGAGTCACGATCAGTTCATGGTTAAGCACCACTAACAAGCCATGAGGTTGAATACGGCCCGACAGATGAAGTTTTTCCTGTTCACACTGCTCGTAGAATCGCTTATCCATAAAACACTTTCCTGTGAAATTATTTTGATAGCACAATCAGACGTTCGAAGTCGGCCAGTTCCAGCGGGCGTGATAACAGGAACCCCTGCAGGCAATCACAGCCTTTATCGATCAGCCATTGCTTCTGCTGTTCGGTTTCCACCCCTTCTGCCACCACTGTCAGACACAGCGCCTTAGAGATGGAGAGTATTGCCTGACAGATCGCTTCATCGTCTTCATCAGTTCCCAGGCCATCAACAAAACTCTTATCGATCTTGATCTCATCAAGCGGCAGACGCTTGAGATAACTCAGCGAGGAATAACCGGTACCGAAGTCATCAATGGAGATTTCAAATCCCTTGGCTGTGAGTGCATTGAGGTTATCGTAAACGATCTGTGTCGAGTCCATCAGTGAACTCTCCGTGATCTCAATTTTCAGATATTTATAGGGCACCATGTAACGATCAACGATGGCGATAAAGTCCGCGGCATAGTTTTCCAGTTTCAGACACTGAGCAGATACATTGACCGCGATACCCGGTACATTCACCCCCTGATTGAGCCAGCGAGCAATCTGCTCTGCGACCATTTCGATCACCAGATTACTTATTTCGATGATCGCAGTGCTGCGCTCAGCAATAGGAATAAACTCACCCGGTGAGATATCCCCAACACTGGGATCATGCCAGCGCAATAATGCTTCAGCGCCAACAATCGTCTGAGAATGGGTAGCAAGATATTTCGGCTGATAAACCAGTCGGAACTGACGGTGGCGGATGGCATCCTTGAGCGAGCCTTCCAGTGTTGACTGTTTCAGCAGCACTTCCCGCATTTCATAATGGAAGAAGCGGAACTGGTTACGACCGGACTCCTTGGCTTTGTACATGGCCGTATCCGCCGCTTTAAGCAGACCAACGGAGTCGGTGGCGTCCTCAGGAAACAGTGAAATACCGATACTGGTAGAGGTAAACACGCGTCGCTCACCCAGTTGGATCGGTTCGCCCAGTGCTGCCAGTATACGTTCAGCAATATCCTGCGCATCGGCGGGCTCACAATCTCCCAGAATCACCGTAAACTCATCCCCACCCAAACGGGAGACGGTATCCACATCACGGACGATCGATTGCAACTGTTTGGCCACTTCAACCAGTAACAGATCCCCCATATCGTGTCCCAGGGTATCGTTAATCCCTTTGAAATTGTCCAGGTCGAGGTACAGAACGGAGAGTATTGAATCACTACGCTTACTGCGAGCAATGGCGTTCTCGAGACGGTCAAAGAACAGATTACGGTTAGGCAAGCCGGTCAGGGCATCATGGGTGGCCAGAAACTCGACTTTACGCTGCGAATCCTTCAGGTTGGAGATATCCGAGAATACGGCGATAAAATAGTCCGTATCATCAACCTCGTTGAGAATCCGGTTGATCGTCAGCCACTCAGGATAGACCTCGCCATTTTTACGCTTATTCCAGATCTCTCCCTGCCAGTGTCCCTTCTCATCCAGAGCCTGCCAGAGTCCCCGGAAAAAGTCGTTACTGTGCCGGCCTGAGCTTAACAGCTTGCCGATATTGGCACCCACCGCGTCCTTCTCGCTATAGCCGGTTATATCAGAAAATGCCTCGTTCACAGACAGAATCTGAGCATACTTATCCGTAACGACAATCGCCTCACCAGCCTGCTGATAAACCTTCGCCGCAATCTTGAGCTTCTCTTCAGCTTTTTTACGGGTCGTTATATCTTCGGATTCAGTAATGATGATATTCGGTCGTCCGCGATGATCCCTGAGTACCTGATGCCGGGTAGCGAAGTAGCGAACCCCACCATCAATCATCAGATTCAGCTCGCTTTCCACCATTTCCAGTGTTCGGATCGCTCTGAGATCAGACGCCCACAACTGTCCGGCAAACTCATCGGG
>JAOXSA010000388.1 GCA_025800245.1 Amphritea sp.
CCACAACCGGCGTGGCAATGGCGAGTATGCGAGGGGTAAGAGGCATGTGTTGTCCTTAACAAAAAATCCTTAATGGACGTATTCTAGAGTGTTACAGAGCAATAGGAAACATCGAGTAAAGGTGGGTAGTTAAGTGTTGAGGATTTACCTGTAAAAGGCTGATTGAGCAGGAGGGAGTGCTTTTTCGAGCAAGGAATGAAGTGCATTCCGTCCAGCCACGAGCAAGGCGGGTTTACCCGCCGTTCCAGCTACTGAAATTCATCGGCAGCCGGGACAGAAAACTGCAGATACTCGTATGGCTGCATTGCCATTTCAGCCGCACTACCAGCCGCGTATGAAATACAGTCAGGTGCGCCAACAGGTGATGATCGCCTGGCAAAACGACCTGCCGAGCAATCAACGTTATGTTTAACCTTGGTTAGTTAAGCGGTGCAGATGATTGCACGGCGCATCGAAAGCCAGAAGTTGTATAGTATGAACGTTTTCCAATTTTTTCAGAGTATGGGGCCCTGTTGGTCATTACAGTAGGGCTCCAGCTAATCTTACCTCCGCGCATTACACGGAAATGACCAGGGTCTTTGTTGATTAGCTTCACGATTGGCGGCTTATCTGGGCCTTGAGGATTATGTTCTGGGCTGTGTTGGTAATATTTATCATCGTACCAGTCATTAACCCATTCCGTCACATTGCTCTGAAGATGATGAAAACCCAGTGGGTTAGGGGGGAAGCTATCAATAGGGAATACCTGGTCATCAGGAGTGTTTTTATTGAGCTTAATCGTCCCATCATTCGTGGCATAAAAGATCTTCTGTCCGCGATTACGCGCTGCGAACTCCCATTGTGCTTCGGTGGGCAGATCAAAGGCATAACCGGTGAGTTTGCCCAGCCATAAGCATTGATCCTTGGCTTCCTGCCAACCGCCAGTGCCCGCAGCGACATTGGGTTGTACTGACCAGTGATCCGGTTTTTTCTTGCGGCGCTTTTCTAGTGGTTGCGGAAGCCCGTGAGCGAGGTGATAGCGTTCTTTCTCATACAGCGAAGTCTCGTACTTCGACAGCGAATAGCTGCTTAACGTGACCTTATGGGCG
>JAOXSA010000391.1 GCA_025800245.1 Amphritea sp.
GCACCGACCAGCCTGACCAACGAAAAGTCAGCACTGCTTCCCTGCACATTAAAAAGAAAGCGCTCTTCGTTCGCTTTTAAAAACATGACTCATTCCTTTGACGCGAAACGTCTTCCATTCAGGTTGCAACATTACCGAAATCTTCCACAAAAAGTAAGCACGCTTTATGCCATTCATGTTTTGCATAATTAAAGATCATCGTTTTTCTAAGCTGCCTGTGCGGCAGTTAACCGTAGCAACCCATTGACCATATTTCGCCCGTATTTCTAAGCTGCCTGTGCGGCAGTTAACCCAGCCTTCAAGCACTCCTCGCACAACCCATTTTTCTAAGCTGCCTGTGCGGCAGTTAACGATGCAATCGAATTAAGCAGAAGTGCGCTTCATTTCTAAGCTGCCTGTGCGGCAGTTAACGTGCCGGGTATCGATGGCGGCTTTGTCGTATTTTTCTAAGCTGCCTGTGCGGCAGTTAACCCACACATGATGCTGCGGGCCGGTATTGAAACTTTCTAAGCTGCCTGTGCGGCAGTTAACGACTATCTGCATACCTATCGCCTGATCAAAAATTTCTAAGCTGCCTGTGCGGCAGTTAACGGGGCGGGAGAGTTCGCGGACTTTTTTGAACATTTCTAAGCTGCCTGTGCGGCAGTTAACGCTACAAAAGAAGACATTTATGAAAGCCTGAATTTCTAAGCTGCCTGTGCGGCAGTTAACGCCTTCCGCGAGGTGTCGAACACCGGCTGGAATTTCTAAGCTGCCTGTGCGGCAGTTAACATTATCCGCACCAGTAGCAAGCCCGGTGATCTTTTCTAAGCTGCCTGTGCGGCAGTTAACAAGTCCCCGCAGATGTTGAACTGGAGATTTACTTTCTAAGCTGCCTGTGCGGCAGTTAACATTTATCACAATGACCGTCTGATCGCCTCGCGTTTCTAAGCTGCCTGTGCGGCAGTTAACATCGAATTGTGCTGGACGTATACCCACAGAACTTTCTAAGCTGCCTGTGCGGCAGTTAACAACCACGATCGGGCTGACTCACTGTTCTTTGTTTTCTAAGCTGCCTGTGCGGCAGTTAACTCTGGATACTGGTAGGCGCGAAAGCCTGAATATTTCTAAGCTGCCTGTGCGGCAGTTAACCTTAATCGCTTCATGCAACACCCGCAGCTGCATTTCTAAGCTGCCTGTGCGGCAGTTAACTCCTGGTTCACAGTATTGCTCAGATAGGCCAGTTTCTAAGCTGCCTGTGCGGCAGTTAACGAAGCGGAGCAACAGGTTAGCGCACAATCGCTTTTCTAAGCTGCCTGTGCGGCAGTTAACTGAAAACTATAAAGCTAAGCATGTGATTTTTAAAGAACTTAACAATAAAAAGCTGTATAGACCCTTTTTGAAAGCCGAAATGTAACCCGTTGATTTTTAAAGTACTAATTTTATCAGTTAAAAAAGGGTATCTGTGAACCATCACTTGCAGACCATAGAGGCCAGCAGACTGTAGGTACCAAGAGATAGGTGCTGGTTACTTATAGTCTTTCTTATCCAGACCGTACTTCTTCATCTTGTCGTACAGGGTCTTACGCGGCAGTCCCAGGTTTTCCTGAGTCAGCTTCAGGGAACCGTTATTACGCGTCAACGCTTCCTGCAACACAAACCGCTCAAACTGTTCGACCTGTTCCGGCAGTGTCAGATTGGCACTACTGGTGCCGTCCTGACCACTGAAATCGAAACTGAATACCGCCCCCAGCAGCACGTAGCGCTCAGCAATATTGCGCAGCTCACGCACGTTGCCGGGCCAGCTATGGGCCATCAGTTCACTGAGCTGTTCAGGGCGCAGCTGCGGCACCTCTTTCTGATACTGGGCCGAAGCGATCAGCGCAAAGTGCTGGAACAGCATCGGAATATCTTCCCGTCGATCACGCAATGCCGGAATTTCCAGTCGGACGACATTCAGCCGGTAGTACAGGTCTTCCCGGTATTCGCCCCGTTCACTGAGCTCTTTCAGATCAACCTTAGTTGCCGCAACCACCCGCAGATCCAGCGGAATCAGTTCATTTGACCCCAGCCGTTCAATCGCCCGTTCCTCCAGTACCCGCAGCAGCTTCACCTGCAGTGAGAGGGGCATACTCTCGATTTCATCGAGGAACAGTGTGCCGCCATTGGCGTGCTCAAACTTACCGATGCGGCGGCTTTTCGCATCGGTGAAAGCCCCCTTCTCGTGGCCGAACAACTCACTTTCGATCAGATTCTCAGGCACGGCCCCGCAGTTGATCGCGACGAAATTCTTATCCCGGCGGTTACTGTGTTCATGGATATAACGGGCTACCAGATCCTTACCGGAACCGGTTTCTGCCTGAATCAGAATATCTGCAGGGGTATCCGCGATCTGCTGGATCATACCGCGCAGTTGTTGAATCCGGGCCGAATTACCGATGATCCGCGGGCCGATACCACCCTGCGCCTCCAGCGCTTTTTTCAGCTGTCGGTTTTCCAGTGTCAGGTTGCGTTTTTCAACGGCCCGCCGCACCACATCGGTCAGCAGCTCCGATGAAAAGGGCTTCTCAATGAAATCATAAGCACCATCACGCATCGCACTGACCGCCATGGAGATGTCACCATGCCCGGTAATCAGGATCACCGGCAGATCCGGATCAATCTCGCTGATCCGCTTCTGCAACTCCAGGCCGTCGATACCCGGCATATTGATATCGCTGACCACCACACCGGGCCAGTCGGCATCCAGTAGTGCCAGCGCCGCTTCCGCACTTTCGGCAGCCACAACATCGTATCCTGCCAGTTCCAGCGTCTGGCCGGCAGCGACACGTATATGCTTTTCATCATCAACCAGCAGTATCTGGCGTGCGCTACTTTCGGCACTCATCCGCGACATCTCTCCGAAAAATACTTTTTAAAATATACAGTTATTGTACGCCGATTTTATCGTCCGGAGCATCAACCGCCGGCAGATCAATGGTAAACACTGCACCACCATAAGGGTGATTAGCGACCTTAAGGTGGCCATCCATCGATTCAACAATCCGGTGCGAGATAGACAACCCCAGTCCTAAGCCCTGACCAGCCTGCTTGGTGGTGTAGAATGGTTCAAACACCTTACCCAGCTCCTGCTCAGGAATCCCCGGCCCATGGTCTCTGAAAGCGATACACAGACGATCAGCCTGACGCTCCAGCTCGATCTCAATCCATTTTTCATTCCGCCCTTCCATCGCCTGCAGGGCATTACTGATCAGATTAACCACTACCTGTTCCAGTCTGAGCATATCGCCCAGTACAAACACTTTCTCGAGTCGATCTGGCCACTCAATCCGGGCTTTTGCCTTGTCCAGTCGCCCGTACATAATCGACATCGCACCGTCACGCACTGCTTTCAGGCTGACCGGCACGGTCTGACCTGAGGTCTTTCTGGAAAACTCTTTCAGTGGCGAAATTATCTTTGCCATTCGCTCAGTGAGTCCGGCAATCTCTTCCAGATTACCCGACACCGGCTCCAGCTTACCCAGCTTAAGAAACGATGAGGCATTATCGGCGTAACTGCGAATAGCCGTCAGCGGCTGGTTCAACTCATGATTGATCCCTGCGGACATCTGACCGATCACCGCCAGCTTGGCGGTCTGAATCAGTTCATTCTGAGTCTGTTTGTGCTCTTCCACTTCATGCAGCAAACGGGCATTAGCACGGGTCAGGTCCTGGGTCCGTTCAGCTACCCGGTATTCCAGCTGATCCCGGGCCTGCTTCAGTTCTACTTCATACTCTTTACGCTCGGTAAGGTCATGAATCGTAATCAGGAAACGACCGGCATCGGTCTCACTCATGCGTCCGATAATCAGTTCAACCGGAAACCGCGAACCATCCATGCGGATACCGCAGGCCTCAATCATCAGCTCATCCGGGCCGGAGGCTTCGCCGGTAATATGCTGCCAGCAGACCGCACGGTCCTCCTGTGCCAGCAGCTTACTGAAGTACTCTCCGGTGAGCAGTCCTGAGCCGTAGCAGAACAATTTCTCAGCTGTCGGATTGAGCGACTCAATCACCCCATGGGCATCCAGTGTAATCAGACCGGCATGGGTGTTATCTATAATCGCCCGCACCCGGGCTTCATTACGCTCCAGCGCCAGAGTCTGCTGCTGCTTAAAACGACTGCGCTCCTGCACAATGCGTCGGCGGGCTAACAGGAACAACAACAAGAATACCAGCGCGCCATAAATGAACACTGCCAGCATCACGCTGGTCAGAACCCGTCTTTCCACCGGTTTCAAACTGGCAAGAATCGAAACATTAAAACCGGCATCAGGTACCTGCGCCACTTGCTGGAGATAGCGTTGCGGATCAATACCGTCCAGCGCCACATTATCGATACGCTGCCCTTCCACCAGCGTAATAATCTGACTCATTTCAAAGGGTTTGCGCTCCACCACCGGTAACGACTTCAGCTCATGGTCGCCGTAACGGAGGCTGGACATAATACGCTGCAGGTCATCCTGCGGCAGGGGTTCGAGGGTCCGGAATTTCCAGTCACCGCGGGTACTGATAAAGATCACCCCATCCTCATCGGTTACCAGAATATCGGTCATCGGATCGCTCCAGTCGGTCTCAATATCATTGAGATCGATTTTCACCACGATCACACCCAGCAGGCGATCCCGGTATTCAACCGGATAGGAGAAGAAATACCCACGCTTTTTGGAGGTACTACCCAGAGCAAAGTAACGCCCCGCCTCGCCTGCCAGTGCATCACGGAAATAGGGCCGGAAAGAGAAGTTCCGTCCGACAAACGTCCGTTCCTGCGACCAGTTACTGGCTGCCAGGGTATTGCCCTCGATATCCATCAGATAGGTATCGGACGCACCGATGGTATTGTTCACTTTCTCAAGATAAAGGTTGGCCCGGTACACCGACTCCGATCCTGGCAACAGCAACAGATTGATCAGTTCAGAGTGGCTGGAAAGCAGTTTTGGCAGATCTTTGTATCGATCCAGTTCCTGCTGCAGACTCAGAGCATAACGGTTAAGGTCGGCGCTGGAGCTATCCAGCAGATCAGCCATGGCACGGCTACGGCTGATGGTGGCGGTCTGATACACCACCAGCGCCAGCAACAGCAGCACGAATAATGTCAGAAACGGCCGGATTCGGGTTCTGGGCACAGCTTTATCCACACGATTTTCTCATAGAGCTATTACTACTGATTCACGCTAAGGGCTTGAAATACCCCGGTCGCAAACATACCTTGTAATAGATAGTACTTCCAAAGTCTAACCTACCGGTAATCTGGATTAGAAAACATGCTGAAACGCACAAAAATTGTTGCCACACTGGGGCCTGCTACGGATAAGCCAGGCGTTCTGGAACAGATCATTCGTTCTGGTGTGAACGTGGTCCGCCTGAACTTCTCTCACGGCAGTGCCAACGACCATCGCCGTCGGGCAGAGGAAGTCAGAGAGATCTCCCGCAAGCTGGCAATGCCTGTGGCAGTACTGGGCGATCTGCAGGGCCCGAAAATCCGCATCGCACGTTTCAGCAACGACAAGATTCAACTGACAGTCGGCGATAAGTTCGCCCTGGATTCCTCCCTGGACGGCAACTCCGGTGACCAACACCAGGTCGGCATCGATTACAAAGAGCTACCTGAAGACAGTAAACCCGGTGATATCCTGTTACTGGACGATGGCCGGGTGCAGCTGGAAGTGGTCAATGTTGAAGGCAGCCGCATCAACTGCGTTGTCACCATTGGCGGTCCCCTGTCCAACAACAAGGGTATAAACCGTCAGGGCGGTGGCCTGTCGGCAGCAGCCCTGACTGAAAAGGATAAACGCGACATTCAGGTCGCTGCCCAGATCGATATGGATTACGTGGCGGTGTCTTTCCCGCGTTCATCGGCCGACCTGAACGAAGCTCGTCAACTGCTCAGCCAGGCTGGCAGCAACGCCGAAATTATCGCTAAGGTGGAACGTGCAGAAACCGTGAGTTCCAATGAAGCGCTGGACGATATCATCCTGGCCTGTGATGGCGTTATGGTTGCCCGTGGTGACCTGGGTGTGGAGATCGGTGATGCAGAGCTGATCGGTGTCCAGAAGCACCTGATCAACCGCGCACGGGAACTGAACCGGGTGGTCATCACCGCCACTCAGATGATGGAAACCATGATTCAGAACCCGATGCCAACCCGGGCAGAGGTGTTTGACGTTGCCAACGCCATTCTGGACGGTACCGATGCGGTGATGCTATCGGCGGAAACCGCTGCCGGCGACCACCCGGTAGAAGTGGTACAGGCGATGACCAAGATCTGCCAGGGCGCGGAAAAGCACCAGCTATCCCGTCCGGCCCCCACCGGCATCACACAACGCTGTGAGCATATCGATGAAACCATCGCCCGCTCCGCCATGTACACCGCTAACCATCTGGTCGGGGTTAAGGCGATTATCTGCCTGACCGAATCCGGCTCAACACCACGCTGGATGTCACGTATCCGCTCAGGACTGCCTATCTACGCCCTGACCCGTAACGAGCGCACCATGCGCCGTATGGCGCTGTTCCGTGGCGTTCATTCGATGCTGTTTGATGCCACCACACTGAAGGACAGTGAAGTTAACACCCAGGTACTGGAAGGGCTGAAAGCCAAAGAACTGCTGGAAAGCGGCGATCTGGTCATTCTGACCCGTGGTGCCGTTATCGGCAGCGGCAGCGGTACTAACTCCATGAAGGTTCTGCAGGTCCCTTAACCGGGTATCACGTTCAGTCCGCACTCAGATAACCACCTTATCTGAGTGCGACAAGGCGACCGGGAAGTGATACATCTGATCATCCGTGCGCTATAATGGCGCTCTTTTTTTACTTTGCGAAGGAATTGTCTCGTGTCTGCGGCACTGGAACAGAATCTGAAACTACTCACTGAAAGCGGTCAGACACTGGCGCTGGAAGGCATCCTCCACGGCATCGAGAAGGAGGGACTACGGGTTGATTCCAGTGGTGCCATCAGTCAGACCGGACATCCTGCGGCGCTGGGATCAACACTGACGCACAGCCACATCACCACCGATTACTCAGAAGCGTTGCTGGAGTTCATCACTCCGGTATTCAAAGAGTCTGCCGACGCGCTGAAGTTTCTGGAACAGCTGCACCACTACACCTATCAGCACCTCGGTGAAGAGGAGCTGTGGAGTGCCAGCATGCCGTGCCAGATCGACGGTGAAGACGCGATTCAGATCGCTCGCTACGGCAACTCCAATGTCGGCACCATGAAATATATCTACCGGGTTGGACTGGAACACCGCTACGGTAAGATGATGCAGGCCATCGCAGGCATTCACTACAATTTCTCACTGCCAGAGACCCTGTGGCCGGTACTGCGCGAACTGCAGGGCAGCCAGGTAGATCTGCAATCGTTCCGTTCCGCCGGTTACTTTACGCTGATCCGTAATTTCCGCCGCTACTCATGGCTACTGCTGTATCTGTTTGGCGCATCGCCGGCACTGTCCAGCAGCTTCCTCAACGGTCGCAACCACGATCTGAACCAGTGGGATCTGAATACCCTGTACCGACCTTACGCAACCTCACTGCGGATGAGTGATCTGGGCTACTCCAATAAGGCGCAGGCCGATCTGAGTATCTGCTTTAACCATCTGGATACCTACATCAGCACCCTCACCAAAGCGATCAATACGCCCTATCCGGCCTATGAAACGCTGGGGGTAAAAACTGAAGATGGCTACAAGCAGCTGAACAGCAATGTGCTGCAGATCGAAAATGAGTACTACAGTGATATCCGCCCTAAGCGGGTAACCCTGTCTGGTGAGAAGCCGGTACATGCGTTGCAGGAGCGCGGCGTCGAGTATATCGAAGTCCGTAATACCGATATCAACCCACTGCTGCCACTGGGTATCGATCAGCAACAATCTGATTTCCTGGATGCGTTTCTGGTCACTTGCCTGCTGTCCAACCCATCAGAGATCTCCGATCAGGAATGCGAGCTGATTAACCAGAACAACGATCTGATCGTCAATCGGGGCCGCGAACCCGGCCTGACTCTGACCCGCAACGAGCAGCAGATCAGCGTACCTCAGTGGGGCACTGAAATTCTGACCGATGTCATTAAAACAGCAGCACTGCTGGACGAGATTGCCGGCGACAACCGCTACAGCGACGCGGTAACAGCCCAGCAAGCCAAACTGGATGATCCGTCACTGACCCCTTCTGCTCAGATTCTGGCAATCATGCAGGAACGTCAGATCGGCTATGAGGCCTTTGTACTGGAGCAGAGCCGTCTGCACCGTGAAAACCTGCGCAGAACAGAGATACCAACCGAACAACAGACCTATCTGGAACAGCTGAGCATCACCTCAATGGAAGAGCAGGTTCAGATTGAACAGTCTGACAATGAGAGCTTTGATGAGTATCTGGCCAGCTATATGGCCCAGTGATTCAGTAACAGACACAAAAAAGCCCGCATCATGCGGGCTTTTTTTATCTTTTCAGTGATTACTGGATAACGAAACTGGTAAAGAACAGGTCTGCAACAAAGGCCTCACCTTCCTCTGCCAGCAATACATTCTGTACTTTTTTCAGCGCTTCCTGGGCCAGCACATTCTGAGCCGCCACAGTCTTCAGATCTTTTTCTTCTTTACTGCTCAGCATCATCACCAGCTCATGGCGAATTTCAGCCTTGTGGTAGTTAACCGCGTGGTGAGCGGCAGGACTGGTTACCTGAATGGTGATCTCGCACTTCAGAAAACGCAGTTTTCCCGGGCTGATAAAGTTGGCAACAAAAGGCTTAAGCTCAATGTAATTGACGTAATCTTCAGCGACTTCGCCCTCTTCATCCGCCGCCCAGACCGGCTGCGACAAAGCCATTATTCCTAACATAAAAACCAGCAGTAACCGCTTCAGCATGGCTCAGTAATCCTTATCCAGAATCGTTTTTGAATCTCAGTATTCAGTGCTCTGCCTGTGACAGACGGCATACCATACCAGAAATTTATTCATCATTGTCTCTGGTTTTAGCATCTTTATCCCTAAAGTTCAGTGCTTAACTCCACAGTTTGAGCAGCCTGCTCCGGCCAGAACACGCTAGCAGGCCCTTCTGTGATCTTTGTCTATTGCCAGTGCCGCCGGGATAGGATTAGTATTATCGTCAGTCTCTCGCGAAAAGCGTCAGGATGAACCGATAAGGAGGCCTGCTATGCTAGAGAAATGCCGTAACGCCCAGGAGCGCTGGGGAGGTGTCAGTGACATCATCGACACCTGGCTTGAAGAACGACAGCAACTGATCAGTATCTTCGTCGCATTGCCACAGGAAAATGTGCAGGACAACCTGACGGCTCGTATTCAGGAGTTCTGTCAGGTAATGATGGATTACATCTCCTCCGGACACTTCGAAGTCTATGAACAGCTACTCAAAGAGGGCAGCGAGTTCAATGACGGCGGCTTGGAAAAAGCTCAGGAACTGTTCCCGATGATCCAGACCAGCACCGATGCCGCGCTGGACTTCAACGATGACTATTCCGCATTCACAGGCCAGACCCTGCAGGAAATGCATGATCTGATCACCCAATTGTCGACCCTCGGTGAAGCACTGGAAGAACGCTTCGCACTGGAAGATGCGATGATTGAGATCCTGCATAACGCCCACCGCGATCAGGTATTTGCCAAAGCCCCTGCCTGATCAGGGGCTTTCACTATTCATCAGGATGATACTATGCCGAACAAGCTTCGCGCCCTCACCGGTGCCCTGCTTACCAGCGCGCTGATCACAGGATGCAGCTCCGGCGATAGCCCGGAAAAATATGTTGAGTACGCACTACAGGGTGCCTATTCCGCAACGTTGTCACCTGAATCGCAGATGGCGGTTATCGGCTCTTTCAATCATGGCGGCAGTCTGTGGAATATTCAGCAGAATGAACGTCTGTATAACTGGAATCACCAGGCCGGTGAGTACAGTATCATCGCTGCCAGCGCCTTTTCTCCTGACGAACTGTTTGCTGCCACAGCCAACCAGCAGGATCTGGTACTCTGGAATCTGAGTAACGGCCAACCAGAAGGTTTCTGGAGCTCACCGGCAGAGATTCTGGCGATGGATCTGGCACCCAATGGCGACTATGCCATGCTCGGTCTGGCGGATCATACGGCGGTCTATTTTGATGTTAAGAACGGCGGTGTGGTACAGACCCTGCGTCACAATGCCCGGGTCAAATCCATTGATCTCAGCGATGATGCCCTGCTGGCCCTGACCGGCTCCGATGCTTACTACGCAACCCTCTGGGATGTGCAGGGCAGTAAAGTTCTGCAGCAGATTCAGCTGGGTAATATCGTTGATACAGTGGCTCTCTCACCGAATAAGCAGCTGGCCTTCAGCTCTGGCAGTCTGGACAAAGCGGTCATCTGGAGCACTCAGGACGGCACAATCCTGCATACTCTGTCTGATAACAAAGACCTGTTTGGTAAAAGACTCAGCTTCCTCTCGGCCCGGTTCTCACCAGACAACAGCCAGCTTCTGACAGGTACAGCATCCGGTGCTGTGCAACTGTGGGATACTGGCAGCGGTAAAATGCTACGCAGCTGGAGCATTCATAAACGTGATGCATACGGCCCGACCAGCACAGGTGTTTATGCTGTCAGCTTCGGCGCCGGAAAGTACTTCGCAATCGGTTCCAATGGCATTATCAACGAACTGAAATAACCCGGCTCGTTCAATAGATATACCGTGACTCAGCGAGTCACGGCGTTTCTGTAATTCAGCTTGTCTTCGGCAGAACCCAGTCCGGGCGTGGGAAATGGCAGGTATAGCCATTGGGTATCCGCTCGAGATAATCCTGATGTTCCGGCTCAGCAACCCAGAACTCGCCCACGGGCTCCAGCTCCGTCACCACCCTACCCGGCCATAAGCCACTGGCGTCTACATCGGCGATAGTCTCTTCAGCCATCCGCTTCTGATCCTCATCAACATAATAGATCGCAGAGCGGTACGACATACCCCGATCATTACCCTGACGGTTCGGTGTGGTCGGATCATGGATCTGGAAGAAAAACTCCAGAAGACGGCGATAGCTGGTCAGCTCAGGATCAAACAGAATCTCAATGCCTTCCGCGTGTGTGCCGTGATTACGATACGTGGCATTCTCCACATCACCACCGGTATAACCCACCCGGGTAGCTATGACACCCGGCAATCTACGAATCAGATCCTGCATCCCCCAGAAACAACCACCGGCTAATACTGCACGTTCTGAAGCCATGCCTCTCTCCTTATTCCAATCAGTTAAATCGGTTACTCTGGGGTATATGACTCCTGAAAACCCTATTGTTCCCAAAGATTCATGGGGTTCAGCATTTATTCACAGACTGAATAGTATCATTACTCTATTCATAACAATCCGGATCTGCCCGATGAAGCCAGGTATAAGCACACGAATATCCACAGTCCTGATCGTTTCCGGAGCTCTCAGCTTACTGCTATTCCATCAGGCTGGCAGCTATGTTGATGCACAAGGAATCCTGCGTGAACCCTTTGCACTGCTGGGTGGTGGTTATATCCTGCTCGGCAGCGGTCTGCTGATTGCCCTTGTTAAGCTTGTTCGCCGATGGCTGCATATGCAATAAAAGGCCCGCATTTGTGCAATACCATTCACTTCAGGTTGATTCTATAAAAGCGGTTTGATCTCATTTGTAGTGAGGCACGTCCCCGTGCCGAAAAATCGTTTGAATCGGCACGGGGACGTGCCTCACTACCTGAAAGAAGCATAAAAAAATCCGATACTGAAGACAGTATCGGATTTTCTATTAAGCCCGAACTAAGCTCAAGCACTTAAGTGCGCAGCATTGCGGCATCTGTGGCCTTGTGCTTCGCCTGCCTGGCAATCAGTGCTGCAGAATCTGACTCAGGAACAACTGAGTACGTTCATGCTGTGGATTGTTGAAGAACTCATGCGGCTCATTCTCCTCAACAATCTGACCACCATCCATAAAGATAACCCGGTCGGCCACGGTCTTCGCAAAACCCATCTCGTGAGTTACACAAAGCATGGTCATCCCTTCATGAGCCAGCTCGATCATTACATCAAGCACCTCTTTGATCATCTCAGGGTCGAGAGCCGATGTCGGTTCATCAAATAACATCACATCCGGATTCATACACAACGAGCGGGCAATCGCCACACGCTGCTGCTGACCACCGGACAGCTGTCCCGGATACTTCAGCGCCTGATCCGGAATTTTAACCCGCTCCAGATACTCCATTGCTTTCGCTTCGGCATCCTTACGCGGCATCTTCTTCACCCAGATCGGCGCCAGACAGCAGTTCTCCAGCACCGTAAGGTGTGGGAACAGGTTAAAGTGCTGAAACACCATACCCACGTCCTTACGGATCGCTTCGATGTGCTTCAGGTCCTCAGTCAGAGGAATGCCATTAACGATAATATCGCCACGCTGGTGCTCTTCCAGACGGTTAATACAACGGATCATGGTTGATTTACCGGAACCGGACGGCCCACAGATAACGATCTTCTCGCCCTGTTTAACTTCCAGATTGATATTTTTCAGTACATGGAACTCGCCATACCATTTATTAACGTCGCGCAGTTCCACCATCAGTTGATCATGCTCAGGTTGTGGATTACTCATACTAAAACACCTTAAATCAATCAGGCCCGGTTACCGTGACCCGTGTGCAGTTTACGTTCCAGATGCATCGAGTAGCGCGACATACTGAAACAGAACACCCAGAACATCAGGGCGACAAACAGATAACTTTCGGTTGAGAAGCCGATCCAGTTAGGATCCTGGTTCGCTGCCTTACCGACACCGAGAATGTCGAACAGGCCAATAATCAGAACCAGGCTGGTATCTTTGAACAACGCAATAAAGGTGTTCACAATACCCGGAATCATCAGCTTCAACGCCTGTGGCATGATGATCAGAATCATCTTCTGCCAGTAGCCCAGACCCAGCGCATCCGCCGCCTCGTACTGTCCCTTAGGAATCGCCTGCAGACCGCCACGGATAACCTCCGCCATATACGCAGACTGGAACAGGGTAATACCGATCAGGGCTCGCAGCAGCTTGTCAAAGCTCATCCCCTCAGGAAAGAACAGCGGTAGCATTACTGATGCCATAAACAGCACGGTAATCAGCGGCACACCCCGCCAGATTTCAATAAAGATCACACAGACCGAACGCACAATCGGCATATCAGACTGCCGTCCCAGTGCCAGCAAAATACCCAGCGGCAGGGATGCCACAATACCGACCACTGCCAGTACCAGGGTCAGGCTCAGCCCTCCCCACATGTGAGTCTCTACCCGCTCCAGGCCAAACGCATCGCCATACAGCAGGAAGAACGCAATCACCGGGAAGATGACTAACAGAAAGATTGCCATCCAGCCCTTACGCGGTGTTTTCGGTAACACCAACCAGGCAATCGCAAACATCAGCAGGATAAACGCCAGATTCAGCCGCCAGTATTCAGCCTCTGGATAGAAACCGTACAGGAACTGATTCAGGCGGGCACCGATAAAGACCCAGCAGGCACCATCACCGGAACAGGCATCACGGGTTTCGCCGATCCAGTCAGCATCGAAGATGCTCCACTGGAAGATCGGTATCATCCAGCTGATCAGGAAATAACCCAGCACCAGGGTCGCTATGGAGTTATAAGGTCCGTTAAACAAATGCTTTCGCATCCAGCCAACCGCGCCGATAGTATTCGCCGGAGCGGGCAGTGTTGGTTGTTCATCATATTTCATAGCAGCCCCTCCCTATCGTTCCGTCAGTTGCATTCTGGCGTTGTACCAGTTCATAAACAGCGACGTCAGCAGACTCAGTGTCAGATACACGGTCATTGTCATCGCTATCACCTCAATCGCCTGACCCGTCTGGTTCAGCGTCGTACCAGCGAATACACTGACCAGATCCGGATAACCGACCGCAGTGGCCAGTGAGGAGTTCTTGGTCAGGTTAAGGTACTGACTGGTGAGCGGCGGGATGATCACCCGCATCGCCTGAGGAATAACGATAAAGCGCAGCGTTTTACCCTTGGACAGCCCCAGTGCCGAAGCAGCCTCCGTCTGTCCATGGGATACCGCCAGAATACCTGCACGTACGGTTTCAGCGATAAATGCCGCGGTGTAGATGCTCAGCGCCAGCCACAGCGCAATCAGCTCAGGGATGATGGTCAGACCGCCACGGAAGTTAAAGCCTTTCAGCTCCGGATGATCAATACTCATCGGCGCACCCGCCAGCAGGAACATCAGCAGTGGCAGACCGATAATCAACCCCACCGAGGCCCAGAAGATCGGAAATTGCTGACCGGTCAGATCCTGACGCTTATGAGCCCAGCGAGACATCAACCAGCTGGCAACACAGGCTACCACTAACGCGCCCCAAACCAGGCCAAAGCCATCTTCAGGTACCGGAGCCGGGGTAATCAGACCGCGGTTATTAAAGAACGAGCCGAGAAACTCCAGACTCTGGCGCGGATGCGGCAGCGTCTGCAGAACCGCAAAGTACCAGAAGAAGATCTGCAGCAGCAGCGGCAGATTCCGGAATGTTTCGATATAAGCAGCGGCGATCTTAGAGATCAGCCAGTTATCGGACAAACGGGCCACACCGATAATAAAACCAAGAATGGTGGCCGCGATAATACCGAGTACCGCTACCAGTACGGTGTTGAGCAGACCGACAACAAAAGTAGCGCCATAACTGGACGCTTCGGTGTAATCGATCAGAGTCATTGAGATACCGAATCCGGCTTCCTGTGTCAGGAAATCGAAACCAGTGGTGATACCCCGTTGTTCAAGGTTAGTCAGGGTGTTATCAATGACGGAGTAGAAGAAGAATCCCAGCGATGCTATGAGCAACGTCTGGAAGAGTAACGATCGTTTTTGAGGATCGTTCCAGAATTTTGGGCGACTCGCCGGTGAGGCTTTTGGCTGTTTGGAGCCGCCATCAGGCTTGTGACCTGAATTCGGAATGTCTGAGGACATCATAAACTCCAGAAATCAGTAATACGAATTGCTTGCTACGGGGTTCCTGTGCGCAGGCTCTGTTGCAATAGCACCTGCAGAAACAGAAACGGCCAGCCCGGAGGCTGACCGTTGTATGCAGCGATTAGCGCATTGGTGGTGCGTACTGCAGACCACCCTGATTCCACAGAGCGTTGATACCACGGTCAAGACCCAGTGGAGAGTCCTTACCTACGTTGCGCTCGTAAGCTTCACCGTAGTTACCCACCTGCTTAACGATCTGGTAAGCCCAGTCATCGTTCAGACCCAGACCTTTACCTTTAGGTCCGTCCAGACCCAGCAGACGCTTAACGTTAGGATCGGTGCTGTTAGCTTTCTTGTCATCAACGTTAGCTGATGTCAGACCCAGCTCCTCGGCGTTCAGCATCGCATTGTGAGTCCACTTAACGATGTTGAACCACTGGTCGTCACCCTGACGTACTACAGGACCCAGAGGCTCCTTAGAGATAACTTCCGGCAGTGCGCCGACAGAGGAAGGATCCTGCATACGGGTACGCAGACCTGCCGCCTGAGACAGGTCGGTGGTGAAGGAGTCACAACGGCCGCTGTCGAATGCCTGTGCTGCCTGATCGTTGGTATCGAATACCACCGGCGTATAGCTGATACCGTGAGTACGGAAGTAATCCGCCATGTTCAGCTCAGTGGTGGTACCGGACTGTACGCAGACAGTCGCACCATCCAGCTCTTTCACGCTTTTCAGGCCCAGTTCCTTCTTGACCAGGAAACCCTGACCGTCATAGTAGTTCACACCGGCAAAGTTCAGACCCAGCTGAGTATCACGGGTCTGAGTCCAGGTAGTTACACGGGACAGCATATCGATCTCACCGGAAGCCAGCGCTGTGAAACGCTCCTTCGCAGTCAGCGGGACATACTTCACTTTAGAGTCATCGCCCAGCACCGCTGCCGCCACCGCGCGGCAAAGATCAACATCCAGACCTTTCCAGTTACCTTTGTCATCGGGTACGGAGAAGCCAGGTACACCGCTGGTTACACCACACTGTACCGCACCGCGCTCCTGGACTGTTTCCAGAGTGCCGGCCATTGCGGTGCCAGACATGGCAACCATCAGAGCTGTAGCTGAGATCAGGGTTTTCTTCATCGGAAGGTTCCTCTTCTATGTAACGCATTAATTTAAAAAAGCGGTCCGCCATAAGCGGTTGATTACATAACGTCGAGGCTCTGCAAAGAGCATTCCACTTTTTTATTGTTGTTCTTCGAAATCATTGAGTTTTCAGCATTTCAGTGTAGCAAGGGATCTGGCCCTGTACAGAAATCACGCCTTACTCAATTTGTCTTGCGGCTTTTTATAATGTTGAAATCAATTCATAAAAGAACTGTCAAAAACGCTCAAAATTACTAACAATTTCAATCAGCTAGCTTGTGCAGCGCACCAAAAAAAACCACCCATATAGGGTGGTTTTCATGAACTGCACTAAAGTAGAGCTTATAGCAGGACTTATTCGGCCGGGTTAACTTCCAGCAGCTCAACCTCGAATACCAGGGTCTCATTCGGGCCGATCGCCTCACCCATACCGCCCGGGCCGTAAGCCAGATCCGCCGGCAGAACCAGACGCGCTTTACCACCCGGTTTCATCAGCTGCAGGCCTTCAGTCCAGCCCGGAATCACGCCATTCAGAGGGAAAGAGACCGGCTCACCACGGCTGTAGGAGCTATCGAAATCGGTACCGTTAATCAGGCTGCCACGGTAGTGCACCTTAACCGTATCTGCAGCGGTCGGGCTGTCACCTTCACCGGCGGTCAGTTCTTCATATTGCAGACCGGACTCAGTGGTCACGACACCGTCTTTCTTGCCGTTTTCAGCCATGTAATCCTGGCCTTTCTTCAGGTTATCTTCCGCCATTTTGGCAAAAGCAGCCTGCTGCTCTTCAATCTTCTTCTGCTGGAACGCCATCATGGTGGCTTCTACTTCTTCAGCCGTCATCAGTGGCTCTTCACCGCTGTAAACCGCTTCGACCGCACGACGCAGCGCATCAACATCCAGCTGATCAACATCGGCTTTCAGACGCTCGCCCAGCATCAGACCCAGGCTGTAACCCAGTTTCTGCTCTTCAGTTTCCAGGGCATAAGGTTTCTCAACCGGAGCAGCCGGTTTATCTTCCTTGCCACAGCCCACCAGCATCACACTTGCTACGGCAACAGCCACCAGCGTCTTTTTCATCATAGATCCTTACATTAGGGGAATTTTTATCACCAGTTAGTAGCTCATTAAACTGAAAAGTTCAGTTAATTACTACCGTATTGTGCGGCTATTCCGGCTAACTGCTGTAAACGCAGCCGCAGTTCATCTCCGGGGCCAGCATCAGTTGGCAGCACACTGTAGAGATTTTCTAACGCCAGCCCCTCGACCAGATCCGCTTCGGGACAGTCGATCAGGCACTGCTGTAAACGCTCCAACTCAACTTTCTCTGCCGCCAGCTCAGTCTGTTTCAGCAACTCATAGCAACGCTCTTCGTTATTACTCTCTGTCTGGCCACGCAGACCATAGCGCAGCTCCCGCAAGGGCTTAAGCTGCTCCCGCTGCCACCGATCCGCGTCCTGCAGCACCACCTGTGCCGGGTATCTTCGCTGCTGATCAGCCAGCCACAAGGCAAACAACAAGCGGTTAATACTCAGACCATAGTCATCCTGTAACTGCAGACAGAGTACTGCACATCCCGGCTGACTATACAGCCCGACAGCATAGCGCCATAAGGGATCGTCCCACTGCGCATTTTCCTCAGTCATTTATCAGGGCCTGTTAATACTCATTCAATAGATACTGTTACGCCTAAAAAAGCTTCAATCAAGGCGCGAGAAACGCAGTTTGGTTACTCCAAATCAGTGCCGAGCAACACCGAGTGAAGCTTTTTTAGCCGTAACCCAAAGGGCTGGCGCTATTTTGTCCTCTTCCTGCGTTGAAATACGCATATTTAGAATGACTAAACTTTACATATTTCGCCTTGCCAGAGAACAAAATAGCATCCAGCAGTGATCATTGTAATTAGTGTTAACAGGCCCTAAACTCCGCCGCCATGATTCAGTTAAACCAGCTTAGCTTACAACGGGGACACCTGCGCCTGCTAGACAAGGCACAGCTGACCATTCACGCCTCCCAGAAAGTCGGTATTGTCGGCGCCAACGGGGTGGGTAAATCCTCACTGTTCAAATTGATTCTCGGCCAGTTGCAGCCGGATGAAGGCGATCTGCAACTGCCGGGCAATCTGACCATCACCCATATGGCGCAGGAGGTGGCCGACAGCGACCGCCGCGCAATCGACTATGTACTGGATGGTGATCAGCGTCTGCGCAAGGTACAACATGATCTGGCAGCGGCTGAAGCCGCCCACGACCATCACCGTATTGGCGAGCTGCATGCTGAGCTGGATGCTATTGGCGGCTACAGCGCCGAATCCCGGGCCCATCAGTTGCTGAACGGCCTGAGCTTCACCACAGCCGATGCTGAAAAGGCGGTAAATACATTCTCCGGTGGCTGGCGTATCCGTCTCAATCTGGCGCAGGCACTGATGTGTCAGTCCGATATCCTGCTGCTCGACGAACCAACCAACCACCTGGATCTCGATGCCACTATCTGGCTGGAGCAGTGGCTGCGCAGCTATCAGGGCACTCTGCTGCTGATCTCACACGACCGCGACTTTATCGATGCCGTGGCCACCCATGTGGTGCATATGTACCAGCAGAAGACCGAACTCTATAAGGGCGGTTACAGCGACTTTGAAAAGCGCCGTGCTGAACGCCTGGCGCAGCAACAGTCGCAGTATGAGAAACAGCAGGTCCGGATCGCCGAGATCGAAAACTTTGTCCGTCGCTTTAAGGCCAAGGCGACTAAAGCCAAACAGGCTCAGAGCCGGGTAAAAGAGCTTGAGCGGATGGAGCTGATCGCCCCTGCTCACGTCGACAGTCCGTTCAGTTTCAGTTTCCAGGCGTCGGATAAGATCTCCTTCCCATTGCTGAGCCTGGATCACTGCCAATTGGGTTATGCCAGTAAGACCGTGCTGGATCAGGTACGCCTGACCCTGTCACCCGGTGACCGGATTGGCCTGCTGGGGCCTAACGGTGCCGGTAAATCGACCCTGATCAAAAGCCTGACTCAGGATCTGCCGCTGGTTGATGGTCTGTATCACGCTGGAGAACACCTTAAGATCGGTTACTTTGCCCAGCATCAGCTGGAAGCACTGGATCTGGAAGCTTCTCCGGCCCTGCATATTCAGCGTATTTCACCGAAAGCCTCTGACCAGGAGATCCGCAACTATCTTGGCAGCTTCGACTTTAACGGCGACCGGGCACTGGAGCCGGTGAAACTGTTTTCCGGCGGCGAGAAAGCCCGCGTCGCGCTGGCGCTGATCGCCTGGCAGAAACCCAACCTGTTGCTGCTCGACGAACCAACCAACCACCTGGATCTGGAAGTCCGTCACGCGCTGACACTGGCACTGCAAAGCTTTGAAGGTGCACTGATTCTGGTATCCCACGATCGACACTTGCTGCGTAACACCGTGGATCAGTTCCTGCTGGTTGCTAACGGCCGGGTCGCGCCTTTCGACGGTGATATGGATGACTATCAGCGCTGGCTGTCTGAACAACGCCGGGAACAGAATCAGCCGGTATCCAGAGAACGGGAAAGCCGATCTCTCAGTGCGGCAGAGAAGAAAGAGCAGAAACGGCTGGAAGCGGAACGCCGCAGCGCTCTGAGACCACTGAAGAAAGCCATTGAGAAGCTGGAGCAACAACTGGATAAGCTGACGGAACAGCTGCAGAGCATCGAAGAACAGCTGGTCGACAACAGCCTTTATGAAGAGAGCAAAAAAGACCAGTTAAAACAGCTGCTGCAACAACAGGGCGACCTGCAACAGCAGGCAGAGACCGTCGAAATGGAATGGATGGAAAAGCTGGAGCAACTGGAAGAGATGGAAGCGGAGGCCTGAGCCTCCGCATTCTGAATAAGTTAAGCTGTTATCGGGCGATTAACTGTTTTGTGCATGGGTAATGGTATGAACCAGTGAATCCAGATCACCGCGGCTCTCTACCACTTTCTCAGCGGCCTCGTTGAGGTCTTCACGGCTGATCTGCAACTCTTTCAGCACCGCATCACTGATCTCTTCCACCGGCCCGTCAGCAAGCCCATGGCTGCGCAGCGCCCGATTCGCAACAAACATCAGTTTCGCTTCATGTCCGGCAACACCGTCATAGTCCAGATCATTGTGGTGACGCACTGAATCGCTGACCACTTTTGGCAGTGACCAGTTATCCAACAGCCATGCACCGATCTGTTCACGGGTAACATTCAGCACCTGCTTCTCAACATACTCCAGCGCCATATGAGGGTTCGCCTCGATATAACGGGACAGCAATGAGAAATGCGGCGGGAACAGGTGCGCCAGCACCAGATAACCGAAGTTCTGCAGCAATCCTGACAGATAGACCATACCCGGCTTAGGACGGATCTCACCCGGCATTTTCTTGCACAGCAGCTCCGCCATCGCCGCGGTATAGACCGACTGCTGCCAGAAAGGCACGCCATCACGCGGGGTATCATCCGGCACCTTCAGTACCTTACCCATTGCCACACCCAGCGCCAGGTTCAGCACCAGATCAAAGCCCAGCACCCGGATCACTGCATCCTCAACGGAATGCACATCACCCGGCGCAGCATAATAAGGAGAGGCAGCCCAGCTCATCACCTGTGCAGCCAGACTCGGGTCCATACGCACGATCGGCACCAGATCATCGATACCGGCAGAAGGATCGGAGCGTAGCTCTACCAGCTTCTTCATCGACGCAGGCAGTGATGGTAATCCCAGTGTATCTTCCAGGCGTTGCTGAATACGCAGTGTGGTAAAGCGCTCCACCGCCTTGGTGATCACCTGAACATCATCCCCCTGCGGCTGACTGGCATCAATCGCATGGGTTGGCAGCCCCAGTGTGCACAGGGACATACTGTCGGCAAACCAGCTTCGTTCAGCGGTAAACTCCAGACCGGTGAACGGCTCGCAGACCTGCAGGCTGTCGTTGTAGGCAATCGATTCATCCACAAAGACCGGCAGTTGGAACAGCTTCTTCTGTCCGGCTACACTCTGCAGTGCAGACTGGCCGAAAAACTTGATCGCATCCGCGCCACGAATCGGCTGTAGATGGCGTCCGGAATGCTTCCAGATGCTCACCAGATTCAACAGCATATTCGCAGGTACCAGTACCAGGGCTTTACCTTCGTGATCATTCAACAGCAATATTCGGATCATCCCTAAGTCCTGATCGGTATTGTTGATGGATTTCACAGCAATAGACAAAATAGCATCTCCGGGTTTTCCCAATAGCACCAGATATCGGCATTCAGGGCTGAATCTTTAAACGAATTAGTTATAAGCATGCGCCGGAAACGACGCAGACCTTTGCGGTGCCCATAGTATAGTTCGGCGCCAGATTCAGAGCACAAATACAGTACTCATTGTGAGGTTTTGGCGACAGGCCAGAGGCCTGCCTTTCTGAGATGAAAATCGTTCAGCGCAGCTGGCTGTCTTTACTGCCCCTGCGGTTAAACAGAGCCATTGAATCCTGCTCGGACTCCAGCTCTGACTGACACTTGATACACAGCCTGACACCCGGCATTGCCAGCCGTCGTGCCTCCGGAATCGGCGCATCGCACTCTTCGCACTGTTCCAGGCTCTCGCCTTCATGCAAACGACTGCGAGCCTGGGAAACTGCATCTTCCACACTGGCATCGATCTGATCCTGTACCGCGCCATCACGTGCCCAACCACCAGCCATAATGATTTCCTCAAACAATCAATATCATGGTTCAAGTATAAGCCAGCCGGCCGGACCGATTTTTATAGAGAACGACAACAGACGTTGCCGTTTGAGACAGATTCAGGGGTAATCAGGCTGAAAATTGCCTGCTGCTAAGATCAGCAGCAGGCAGGAAAGTTATACGCGGGTCAGCTTATAAACCGCTTTGAGTGCTTTCAGCTTACGCATCACGGTAGCCAGGTGGATACGGTCTTTAACGGTAAGATCCATATGCACAGTGTTCAACGCATCATCGGTTTCAGTGATATCCACCTTCAGTACGTTAGCGCTCACACCCGCAGCGGTAGTTGCCAGCGTTGCGATAAGGCCACGCTCAGACTCCACTTTCAGATCCAGATTAACGATAAATTCTTCATCAATATTGGTCGCCCACTTCAGATAAACACACTTCTCGGCGTCATCTTTCATAAAGGCGATATTGCGACAGTCAGTGCGGTGAATCACCAGACCACGTCCGGTGCTGATATGACCGGTAATCGGGTCTCCCGGAATCGGGCCACAACAACGGGCATAGTGCAGCACCATCCCTTCAGTGCCCTGTATAGCCAGTGCGGCACCGGTGCTATCACCATCCTGCTCATCTTCACCGGTTTCTTCAGCAGGCCGCAGACGACGAGCCACCACATAAGCCATGCGGTTACCCATGCCGATATCTTCCAGCAATTCATCCAGAGTGGTGAAGCCAGCTTCATCCAGTAACTGGCTGAGTACCATCGGATCGACATCATCGATGCTGGCACCGTAGTTGGTCAGGAACTGTGTCAGCAGACGGCGGCCCAGTTCAACCGACTCACCACGCTGCTGTACTTTCAGGAAGTGACGGATCGCGGAACGGGCTTTACCGGTGACGACAAAATTGAGCCAGGCCATGTTCGGCTGAGCGCTCGGGGTCGTGATAATCTCGACCGTCTGACCACTCTGCAGCGGTTGCGACAATGGCGCCAGACGACGGTTGATACGACAGGAAACACAGGAGTTGCCAACATCAGTGTGTACGGCATAGGCAAAGTCGACCGCTGTAGCGCCTTGCGGCAGCTCGAAAATACGGCCTTTTGGCGAGAATACGTAGACTTCGTCGGGGAACAGGTCGGTTTTAACGGTTTCGATAAACTCCATCGAGTTACCGGCCCGCTTCTGCATCTCCAGCAGTCCCTGAACCCATTTACGGGCCCGGTTATAGCCATCAATCGCAGAAGATGAATCACCGTAAATCTTATAATGGCTGTGCTCAGCAATCCCCTGGCTGGCCACCGCGTCCATCTCTTTGGTACGGATCTGCACCTCGATGGTGATATCCCGTGCACCGAACAGATCGGTATGCAGAGACTGGTAGCCATTGGCTTTAGGGATCGCGATATAGTCTTTGAAACGGCCCGGTACCGGCTTGTACAGGTTGTGCACAATGCCCAGCGCCCGGTAGCAATCGTCCACCGACTCGGTGACGATGCGGAAGGCAAATACGTCCATGATTTCAGCGAACGATTTACCCTTACTCTTCATCTTGCTGTAGATGCTGTAGAGGTGTTTCTCCCGCCCGGATACGCCACCCTTCAAACCTTCCTGCTGCAGGCGATTGCGGATAGCATCTTCGATGGAGGTAATCACATCCTTACGCTGTCCGCGGGCCTGAACCACCGCCCGGCGAATATATTTAGAACGCATCGGGTGGTAAGACTGAAACGCCAGATCCTCGAGTTCCAACTGCAGATCACGCATCCCCAGACGGGCCGCGACCGGTGCGTAGATATCCAGTGTTTCGCGGGCGATACGGCGCTGTTTCTCCGGTGGCATCGCCCCCAGGGTGCGCATGTTATGCAGACGGTCCGCCAGCTTCACCAGAATAACGCGGATATCCACCGCCATAGCCAGCACCATCTTCTGGAAGTTTTCCGCCTGCGCTTCGGCACGGGTTTCAAACTCCAGATGGGTCAGCTTACTGACGCCATCGACAATATCGGCCACCGCCTGACCAAACTGGTTTTCCAGGCCCTCACGGGAAACTTCGGTATCTTCAATAACATCGTGCAGCATGGCCGCCATCAGACTCTGATGGTCCATATGCATGCCAGCAAGGATAGAGGCGACTGCCAGGGGGTGAGTTACATAGGGTTCGCCGCTCTTGCGGCGCTGCCCGTCGTGCGCTTGCTCAGCGTAGAAATAAGCACGCCTGACCGCCTTTATCTGTTGCAGATCAAGGTATTCGGTCAGGCGGTCTGAAAGCGCATCAACAGTTGGCATCAATTACTCCTATGCCTCTATAAAGTAGACGAAAATAGCCAAACAGCAGTATTCGTCACTAAACAACAGAAACTAAAGGAATAATGCCTTATTAAAGCGGATTGAAAAAGGGTTAATTACTCTTCTTCGTGATCGTCGAGAACAGTGACATCAACCAGCTCTTCAGCGATCTCACGCAGAGCCACTACGGTTGGCTTGTCATTTTCCCAATCAACTTTTGGTTCTTTACCGCCTGTAGCGATCTGACGCGCACGCTTGGATGCAATCATGACCAGTTCAAAACGGTTGTCTACGTGTTCCAGACAATCTTCAACAGTTACGCGAGCCATTGGCAACCTCGGCTAAAAGTATGTGTATATAGTGCAAAAAATCAGGCCTGTCGTTAAACCAGCCGTTTAAAAAATGACCTGATTAAAAGAGCCGGCCAGTGTACCTAAGGTCGGTCAATCTGACAAGAGGCCTTGCAGCAGCGCCTCGTGTTTCAGCTGCTGACGAGATAGCTCCAGACGACGGGCACTGAATACAGCCTGCAGTTCATTCAGCGCAGTATCGAAATCATCATTAATGATCAGGTACTCATATTCGCCGTAGTGACTCATCTCACTTTTCGCTTCCGACATACGGTGATTGATCACCTCATCGGCATCGGTACCACGTCCGGTCAGACGCTGGCGCAGCTCTTCTGCCGATGGCGGCAGAATAAACACCGACAGACACTCCGGCATCAGACGACGCACCTGCTCGGCACCCTGCCAGTCGATTTCCAGGATCACATCACGGCCCTGCTGCAGTTGCTCCTCAACCCATAGCAGGGAAGTACCGTATTTATTGGTGAATACTTCGGCATACTCCAGGAACTGTCCCTGTTCAATCATGGCATTAAACTCATCCATGGAAACAAAGTTGTAGTCCTTACCGTTTTCTTCACCCGGACGCATGTCCCGGGTAGTGTGAGATACCGACACACAAACCTGAGCGTCCTGCGCCAGCAGCGCTTTAACCAGACTGGTTTTACCGGCACCGGACGGTGCTGAGATAACGTAAAGAGTGCCTAACTGATTCATGTGCGGTCCTGAGTCATTCTGTAGGGTTCAGCAAAGGCGAGAATATACCTTATTCGGGACTAGCGCGCGAATCACAAAGCCTTTCCCGACAGACTTGATCATCTCATACCCAGCCCCGGAGACCTCATCATTACAGATGCTTTCAGACCTCACACGCAGTTGCTGTTTCAGCATTCTGGCAGCCAGCGCATAACCGCCATCATTCCCATCAACAAAGTGAAAGTGCCCCTGATCAGACAATGACTCCACATAGCAGGTCATCTGCGCCGCAGAGGTTTTATGTATGCCATAAGCGATAGCCCCCGAAGCATGATACTCATCCAGCATTGCCTTTATGCGGCTGCACTGGCCATCACTGCAATCCAGCACCATACGCAGAGTGTCATCCAGCTTCTGGTAATCGCAGTGCTCCAGCACTTTGTTTACATAATTTTTGAGCCGGGCATTAAAACGAAAAGCCCCAGGTTAAAGAGCGGAATCGTCAGCACCAGCTCGACCAGTTCACGGAGGGTCAGCGCGTTCAACCACGATCTCTGCAGCTGTTTTTCCACAGACGGCATAAAAAAGCTTGCTTTGCACCTGAGCAAACAACTCTCTGGCTGCCTGCTCATTGGCGCGGTAGTCTTCGGCCAGGGTAAATAGATCCCGCACTTTCTGGTAGAAACGCTTCTCCGACGAGCGTATATCACTAATGCGCTCTAGCAATTCATCGAAGTCATCCAGACCAGGTTGCTTGAGACACGCGTCGTCCATGGCGAAATCGTTGGTCATGTACTCGCTTAAAGTGCGTGTGGCCCACTGGCGGAACTGGGTACCCTGAGACGAACGCACACGGTAGCCTACCTCGATGATGATGGGTAAAGCATAGAGCTGGGCCAGGCTGTCTTTCCCATCAGCGATCACGGCTTAGGCTTAAATGTATTTGCTGATGTTTTGCTTAGAGGTTTGATACAGCTCGGCCAGCTTGAGCTGGGTTAACCAAACCTGGCCACCCAGTTCACATAGCACAAACTAGGCTTGACCATCGTCGGTACTGTACAGGATAAGATTATCGTCACGCATGCGGGTTGCTGCTTCTTTGATTAAACTTGTCCACCAACCCCTTTAAACTTCTCCACAAAGGCGGCAATTTTCTGAAATACCGTCTGCTTTTTGGTCTTATATTGCGGATTAAGAGGGCTCATTTTTGGCAGTGCTTCGTTCAGTGCGGTGCCATTTTCACTGGCATATTCGCGCTTTAAGGATGACAGGATATAGCGCCTGGCAGCCTCTTTATTCAGGCCTTCTGACTCAATCAGTTCATTAGCTTCACGCTGTTTCTCTGCCTGAGCAAACCCGTAGAACGCTTCCATTACGCTGGCTTTATCGCCGATCTCGTCAAGATTGGTCTGGTTAATAAAGTCGACGATCAGGCTCTCTTTAGCACGGTTGCCGAGGCTTGCACGGATCAGTCGACGTACTTCATCAATCAGCTCCGCTTTGCTCCTGTTCTTTTGATTGTGCTCGTAAATCAGCTCAAGAATATAGTCCAGATTGATCTCTTGCGATTTAAGCAGGTCAACTTCAAAGATCACATCATCCCAATCAAGGGTGGCACTGGCTTGCGCTTCAGCCGACTTTTCACGGCGCTGCCAATCACGGATGTCGTTATAAGTGGAACGGTAATCCTGAATCTGACGCTCTGAAGGTATACGAATGGTTTGCAGTTCAGCCAGTTTTTCATCGTCTAAATGATGCTCAGCCTTAAAGGCCTCCACGGCAGCCTCATCTTCCGGATCGACATCCTGCAAAGCTTTTAGCGAGGTAAACTCATCATAGTTTTGCAGTATATTTTCAACCCGCAAGTATTCACCAAAGAGCCTGGCAAAGTCTTTTTTATCCTGCTCTTTTTCAATCTCATCGGGGTTTGGAAACCGCTGCTCCAGTTCACTGACCACAGCCATAAAACCGCGTCGGGCCTCGCCAGTAACCAGATCAGTAAAGCCATCCATATACTCCTGATAGCTCTTCTCCAGCACCACGTTCTTAGTGTTTTTATCACCAAACAAAGTGATAGCGTCGACCGTGGCCTTTTCCAGATCGCGGAAGGTAACGATATTACCGAAGGTCTTGGTGGCGTTATAAATACGGTTGGTGCGCGAATACGCCTGCATTAAACCGTGATAGCGCAGGTTCTTATCCACAAACAGGGTGTTGAGTGTTGGCGCATCAAAGCCGGTTAAGAACATGCCCACCACAATCAACAAGTCCACCTCTTTAGATTTTACCCGCCGGGCGAGATCGCGGTAGTAATTCTGAAAGCCCTTACTATCAACACTGAAATTTGTTTTAAAGTAGGCGTTATAGTCATCGATAGACGCACTTAGAAACTCTTTAGCACTGCTGTTCATAGCAGAAGTATCGAAGCCCTCATCCTGAATATCGCCGACAGCATCCTGCTCTTCATTGGCGGCAAAAGAGAAGATCGTGGCTATTTTTAATGGTTTATCCACGTCAGCCTGTAGCTGGCTCAGAGTTTCATAATACTGCTTGGCCGCATCCACGCTACTGACGGCAAACATCGCATTAAAACCGCCTCCCCCTGCGTTAAGGCGGTGGGTTTTCTGGCGAAAATGCTTCAGAACATACTGGGAGATTTCTGCTATACGCTCAGGGTGCAATAGGGCCTGCTTGTTCTCCAGTGCGCTCAGCTTTTTCTCATCCTGCTCAGTTTCTGCCGCCTTGAACTGCGGGCGAACATCGTTGTAATCGACCTTGAATTTGAGCACCTTCTCATCACGGATCGCATCGGTGATAACATAAGAATGTAGCTCGCGTCCAAATACGCTGGCAGTGGTATCAGCTCCCAAAGCGTTTTGCGGAAAGATCGGGGTACCGGTAAAACCAAACTGGTAGAACTTTTTGAATTTCTTCTTCAGATTTTTCTGCGCTTCACCAAACTGGCTGCGGTGACACTCATCGAAAATAAACACCACCTGCTTACCGAAGATGGCCAGATCTTTCTCGCTCTTCATCAGGTTATTCAGCTTCTGAATAGTGGTGACCACAATCTTGTTGTCGTCTTTATCCAGATTACGCTTGAGTCCTGCCGTACTGTCCGAGCCATTAACGCTATCGGGCGAAAAACGCTGATACTCCTTCATGGTCTGGTAATCCAGATCTTTTCTGTCCACCACGAAGAGTACTTTATCAATAAAATCCAGCTCGCAAGCCAGGCGGGCCGCTTTAAAGCTGGTCAGGGTCTTGCCGGAACCGGTGGTGTGCCAGATAAAACCGCCGCTTTCAGGCTTGCTCCAATGCTTACTCTGATAAGAACTGTTTATCTTCCAGAGAATGCGCTCAGTCGCGGCTATCTGGTAGGGGCGCATAACCAGGAGGGTATCACTGACATCAAACACCGAGTAATGCAGCAACACATTCAGCAGTGTATCTTTCTGAAAAAACGTGACAGTGAAATCTTTCAGGTCTCTGATCAGGGTATTATCCGATTTCGCCCAGTTCATGGTGAAATCAAAGCTATTTTTATTACGTTGGGTGGTATTGGCAAAGTAACGGCTATCGGTGCCGTTGGAGATCACAAACAACTGCAAGTATTTATACAGTGAGTTATCGCTATTGAAGCTCTCTTTGCTATACCGGTGTATCTGATTAAACGCTTCTCGAATCGCCACACCGCGTTTCTTTAACTCAACCTGCACCAACGGCAGGCCGTTGACCAGAATGGTCACATCGTAGCGGTTGGCATGGCTGCCGGTTTGCTCAAACTGCCTGATCACCTGCACTTTGTTGCGGGCAATGGTCTTTTTATCAACCAGATAGATGTTCTGAATACGGCCATCGTCAAAAACAAAATCGTGGATGTAGTCATCGTGAATCTTGCGGGTTTTATCCACAATGCCATCGCTGGGTTTATCCAGATAGGTCTCAACAAACCGCGCCCATTCAGCATCACTGAGCTCAACATTATTCAGCAATTGTAACTGAACGCGCACGTTAGCCAGCATGGCCTCGGGGCTATTCAAGCCAGGCAGGTACTCATAGCCCTGATTCTCCAGATCCTGAATCAGCTCCCGCTCCAGATCGTCTTCGCTCTGATAGTTTTCGGCAACCTGCCAGTCCTTGGTGTACTTATCCAGTACGATAAAGTTTTTTGATTCAGCGATGGTTTTATAGTCCGTCATTACTCTGAATCCCTTTGTTGCAGCCTTTTTGCCATGTCACGGTCAAAATCTGATTCGATACGCTGCTGTTTATTAAACTTTTCATATTCCACAAAGGCTTTCTCTTCAGCCTGCTTGCGGCTGACCTTGCCATAGCCTTCTAAAATCTGGTACTCATTAAAGGCAAGAAACTTATTCACGCTTTCCGCAAAGCTTTCCATCGTAAAGCTGTTCCGGCGTTCGATAATGCCTTCGATATAATCAAAAAACGCTGCAACGGCACGCTCCAACTTTTTAATTTCACCTTCACTGAGATAGTTTTTGGCAATTTTTGTATCAGACTTCAAAACACGCCCATCTGGGGCATTCTTATAAGTGCTCATCCCCATCATTGGCTTTTCTGCGTCTGCTTTCAACGAAATGATCTCTGCCGCTGTATGGCCGGTAATGGCAAAATGAAACTTATCCTGAACATGCGCATAGAACTGCTGAGTGGTTTTAGACCTGGGGTCGTAATCGATACTGCATTCAGCAAAAATATCGGTAATCTGCTGATAGATACGCCGTTCACTGGCACGGATGGAGCGAACGCGCTCCAATAACTCTTTAAAATAATCCTTACCAAAGAATTGGCCATTTTTAAGACGCGCATCATCCATGGCAAAGCCTTTGATGATGTACTCTTTGATCAGCTGAGTCGCCCAAATACGGAATTGAGTTGCTTGAGTTGAATTAACCCGATAGCCAACCGAGATAATCGCATCTAAGTTATAGTATTTCACCTGCTGGGTCTGAGTTTTGCCAGCAATCGCGCCATGTTCAGTGGTATTTTCCAAAATGGAAACAACCACTTCTTCCAGCAGTTCACCGCTTTCAAATATGTTTTTCAAGTGTTTAGAAATTGTAGGCACACCTACACCAAATAACTCAGCCATGCGTTTCTGGGTAAGCCAGATAGTTTCGTTATTTAGTAAAACCTCAACCTTGATTTCACCATTGGGCGCGGTATAGAGGAGGAACTCGGTGGTTTGATCTTGCACGGTTAGATTATTAGCCATCCTGGGGTTCCTCTTGCTGCCAATAGCTATAGTTATCAATTAAATTATCTAATAATAACTTCACCATCTGCTTCTCTTGCGGTGTAGGCTCTGCAACCGTTTCACTGGATAAACTGCTATGGCTGGTGAACTGAATAATACGGTTCAAATAGGCCTGTTTATCCCCTGGTACCGTATCCAGCAATGCCCCCCACTCAGGATAACCCAGAAAGCTTGATGTTTTTTCGTACAAATTCCGTAACAGCATGAAATGATAACGCTCAACCTGGTCATTTTCCGTTGCCTGCTCAAGCACTTGTTTCAGGTATAAGTGATAACTGAAGCATTTATTGGCATCACCGTACTTAACATTCAGACTAAAACGACCGTCTTCTGACCGCTCCAGTAAATAACAACCCTCTTTCTTGTTGCCTTTCTTCAAGCCAAGCTCATTATAGAGGACGTTATAAAACAGAGGGTTATGGGTGGTAATAATGAACTTCAGCCCCTGCCCACCCGTAAAATCACTGCTTTTGATTAAGCTAGCTAAATCAACAGCCAGCTGAATAAGGTGGTTTTCATCCAGAGAGCTGACCGGATCATCAACAAATACATACTTCAGATTATCAAACGCATCGGTGCTTCGGTCATTCACTTCGGGGATATTGCGCTCGGCGATCACCTGCTCAAGCAAGCTATAAAACACACTCCAGATCAGGTTGCTTTCTTCACCCTTAGAAATTTTCAGATTTTCCAAATGATCATCATCGCCCTGTTCTAAGGCGAAAGAAATGGCGGAAAAATCTTCAGCAAACCTGGGGGTAATTTTACTGCCAGTGAGACGCTGAAAGTGCTCAATAATGTTCTGATCCTGACCCTGATCTTCCAACACCCATTGAGTGAACGCATTCGGATGAATATTCAGCTTACGTTGTTCATCCGTGCTTAAATCGTTATCCCAATAGAACAGGTCTTCGGTAAAGGCGTTGTAGTAAATAATGTGCTTGCCGGACAGCACCGATGCCTTTGCTTCATCATAACCTTCTGCATTGTTCTCTGCTTCAACGGATGCTTTAAACGCCCCTGAAAGCCGCGTTTTACCGGAGCCATTAAAGGCATAGATCAACTGCACTTTTTTAGGTGACCTTTTAAGATCGTCTGCTATTTCCTTTAGTGGTTTGCTCATCTTAAGCGACTACCTCAGGGTTCGGGTCTTCGGGTTTGGGGAAACTCAACAACAGATCACGATAGTATTCATATTGCTTCTGGCGTAGCTCGATTTCGCGGGGCAGGCCTTCGGTGATGGAGTTGGTTAAGGCGTCGAATTTATCGAGGATGCTTACAATTCGAGCTTGCTCCTCAAGAGATCTTTGAGGATCATTCGGGTATGGAACGGGGATTTGAACTTTTGAAAAACCCTTAACCAGCAGAGTGTTAATTTTTGTACGTGCAACATACTTAGCTTTAAACGCAATAAAATTAGCTGTTTGCATACAGTAAGAAATATATTTTGGATTCATTGAGTGTCGAAATGCATAACAATGGTCATGGATCGCGACCTTCTCGCTACCAAGCCAGGCTACAGCTTTGCCAACCTCTTCTACTGTTTCACCGACATCCGTGAATACAACATCTCCGGGGATGGCATAGCGCAATGATCCAGCCATATCATCGCGCACTTGTGATATGGCGTGTTCGGTTGAAGTCCCATACTGAGTATAGATTTCCCCATAATGGATAACATCCACGCCATTACTTTCCACATAGTCCTTTTTCGTAAAACGTTTTCCTCGTACAAATTCACCAACATCTCCCAACGCCTTCCACTCCACTGCCCTCTTTTCAAAACTCAACAACTGATCGCGGTAGTAGTTGTATTGTTTTTTACGGGCATCAAGCTCGGTGGTCAGCTCGGTGGTCAGCTCGGTGAAGGTATCCAGTATACGCACAATCTCAGCCTGGATAGCCAGGGATTTTTCTGGGTTATTTGGGCAGGGGATGGGAATTTTCAGCTTATTCAAGATTGCCTGCGTGAGGCTAGGCCTTCCTGAGCCCGTATCCAAAGACATCAAATCAATTGTTTTAATAAAATGATAAAGATACTTGGGAATAACCTTCGTGGTATCGATTTCCGTATAGTAAATTGTATCTACGTTCCAGAATGGTGTTTCGACGTAAAAAACATTTGTGATTGATCCTTTCCTAGGTATCAGAACCGCAGGTTTCTCATATGAAGGAGTATCTACATATCCCATTACTCCGCCAGAACCGTAAACTGGAATATCACCATCACCCAGCCCTTTCCAATCTTTCCCATGTTTAATCTTTGCAATTTGTTCTAATGAGGACCACTCCACCTCAACCCCATCCAGCAGCTTGTCCGGAAATCCAGTATTTTCGATCATTGTGTGCGTATCCAGCCTGATATCTGCTGTACTCATTTTTTATTCAGAAGGTAAATAGCCAGGCCCACCAACCCGACCGCCATCAGCGGACCTGCGACGCTGGTTTTTTGTTCGGCAACAAAATAGCGGCTGTGGGTGCGTTTAAGGTCGTCGATAGAATCGGCCTCAAACACTACGATTTCCATTTCACCCTGATTGGCTGAAAAGTATTGCTGCTCTTTTTGCAGGCCGATTTTTTGCGCGGTGAAATAGTCACCGTACTCGGTGTATTGAGTTTCTTTGGTGGTGCGATTATGTTCAATGAGATAGTACATGGCGAATCGCATCCTCAATGGTTTTCTGGTAGTCAATAAACAGCATTGTATCTGCCTGTTGGTCTATCTCAGCAAAACGTTCCGCCAATTTTTCGAGCTGTATGATCAGCGGCTGCTCTTGCGCTGTGCCACCATACTTGAGTGTGTTTTGTTTGTCTGAGGCTCGCTCAATCAGGTTTGCCCAAACATCCTGGGCAAAGGTGCGCAGCTGAACCTCATAAAATTTTTTGTCTTGCTTGGCGACAATATGAATGGCGCGATAGCCATAGGCATGTCGTCTTTTACTCTCGACCTGCCAACCGTTTTGCCTGAAGGCCCCCATCAGTATAGTGTCAATTTTCTCGGCGTATTGAGCGCCACCCTGCAGCACAATTCGACAACCAGCAATGTCCTGCATCTGCGGTAAACGGAGATGCTTCTGGCGGCGCAGTTTATCGACAATGGATTGCTGGGTTTTACGTTTACGCTTGGTAATGACCAGATCATTACGTATTGCCAGCGCATCCTGAATAATTTTGTAAGCCTGCTCATCAATACGACTGTGCATTTGCCGAAAATCATCCAATCGGGCCAAGTCGCCCTGTTCGGCAGTGTTGGCGCGGAGCCTTTCACCCAGTTGAGTGACTTGTGTATTACTGAGCATTACTTAATCCGCCTCAATTTCAGCCACAATCGTATCAATCTCACTGCGCAACTGATCAATCCTGGCGACGGTGGTTTTAAGTTCGGCATTCAACTGAGTAATATCAATCACTTCACGGGTATCTTCAGCCTCGATATAACTGGAAACGGATAGGTTGTAGTCATTGGCAGCCACCTCTTTAAGGCTAACCGACTTCGCCACATAATCAATATCTGCCTTCTGATCAAACACCGCCATAATCTGTTTGATATGGTCATCGGTCATGACATTGTTATTGGTTTCTTTGTTAAAGAAATCTGCGCCGCTGGCATCAATAAACTGGGTGGCGGTATCGGGTTTACTTTTCGATAACACCAGAATGTTCACGGCAATGGTGGTACCAAAAAACAGGTTAGGGGCCAGTGCTATCACCGTCTCGACATAGTTACTATCCACCAGATACCGGCGAATTTTCTTTTCAGCCCCGCCGCGATAGAAAATACCTGGGAAACAAACAATCGCCGCACGCCCTTTGCTGGACAGGTAACTGAGCGCGTGCAGCACAAAAGCAAAGTCGGCTTTAGATTTGGGTGCCAATACGCCAGCAGGAGCATAACGATCATCATTGATCAGAGTTGGGTCATCTGACCCTTTCCACTTAACCGAATAAGGTGGATTAGAGACAATCGCATCGAATCCCAAACCATTTTGAATTTCAGTAAAGTGCGGCTCTATAAGCGTATCACCCAGCTGAATATCGAACTTATCATAGTTAACATTGTGCAAGAACATATTCATACGCGCCAGGTTGTAAGTCGTATGATTCAACTCTTGGCCAAAGAAACCGTCTTCGATTATGTGGGCATCAAAGTGCTTCTTCGCTTGCAACAACAATGAGCCAGAACCGCAGGCAGGGTCGTAAATTTTATTGACCGTTGTTTGCTTGTGCATAGCTAGCTGAGCAATTAGCTTAGATACATTTTGCGGGGTAAAGAACTCGCCACCGGATTTACCGGCATTGGCCGCGTAGTTGGAGATTAAAAATTCGTAGGCATCTCCAAACAGATCAATCTGATTGCTCTCAAAATCGCCATCATGGGCATCGCCAAAGTCCAGCCCCGCCACCCCTTTAAGCACCGCCGCTAAGCGCTCATTTTTGGCTTTTACGGTATTACCCAGGCGGTTGCTGGTGGTATCAAAATCGGCAAACAGACCTTTGATATCCTGTTCAGATGGGTAGCCATTGGCTGAACTTTCAATGGCGGTGAAGGTGGCCGCCAGATCGGTATTCAGACTCTCGTTGTTATTGGCATTGTCAGCAACCACGCTGAACAGCTGGCTTGGATAGATAAAATAGCCTTTGGTTTTGATCGCATCATCTCGAGCGTCTTCAAGCAGCTCGTCATCATCGTTCATCGCCGCATAATCAACGTTGTCATCACCGCCGGTAATATAATCAACAAAGTTTTCGCTGATAAAGCGATAGAATAAGGTACCCAGCACGTATTGCTTGAAATCCCAGCCATCCACCGAGCCGCGTACATCGTTTGCAATCGCCCAGATCTGGCGTTGCAGGGCGGCACGTTGTTGGGTACTTGTCATGTTATTGTCCTTATTAAAATCTTACTGGAGCGCACGCTGGTTCTGTCTGTAAACCGGGTTACAGGCCATTATGTAATAACTCATGGACGATCTGTAGGGTTGTCTGTAAAAAGCCCTGCGAAAACGAGGTTTCACATACTATTGCGAGTAGCGCGGCAAGCTCTTTTCGATACTCAGGGCCGTTCATTGAGTGGCCGATTTTATCGCATCGACCCACGAGTCAGGGGCTTTTTCTGCGGTCAGGCAAGCAGTCTGATTCCAGCTTTTACGCCGTGTGACAAAGCAGTCCATTGTTTTAGTGACGGCCTTGCGGGACAATTCAGGTCCATTCACAGGCTTCCTAACAAATAGAAAGGTAACGTAAACCATGAAACCCGGGCGTAACGACCCTTGCTACTGTGGCAGCGGCAAAAAATATAAACGCTGCTGTATAGATAACGTATCCAGACAACAGGCGCAGGTATTTGATGATATTAATGCTCTGGCTATGAATCCACATTTAACGCTTGATGAAATGAATAGCGTGCTGCAACACAAGGTGGAGAAGCGTAATAACCTCCCAGAGCCGGATTTTTGTGGTTTATCGCCAACGCAAATGGCTAATTGGCTTTATGCACCTTTTGACGACTTGCAGTGGGTAACGTTCGGCACGCCAGAAGACCTTTCCTCCAGCCCGGTAATGCGCTATCTGACACTTATTCTGGATGAGGCTATGCAAAATAATGGGGCGTTTAAGGCGACCAGCAAAGGCAACCTGCCTGCTGCATTAGTACAAAAAGCCAGCAACCTATTGCCTGATCTTGCAGTGTCTGAATTTGAGGACACCATTGAGTTTAGCGAGTTCACTGGCAGCAGAGAAGACAGATTCAATGCCTTGCACTATACACGGGTGCTCGCCGAAATAGCCGGTATTATTTATTACCGCAACGGCTCGTACCATATTAAAAAAGACGCTCAGCAACAGTACAAGAAACAATGGCCGGAGGCTTTTTTCAACCCCATGCTGAAGGCGGCTCTATATGAGTATAACTGGGGCTATTTTGACAGTTTTGAGCAGGATGTAGATTTACACACCTGCTGGCTGTTTATGTTGTGGCGCATACAAAGCCATTGCAATGTAGAGCAGCTTGTTGATGAAATGATGAAGGCCTTTCCGGATTTGCTGCTGGCACTCCCAACCGACCATTACTTTTCCCCTGAAGAGCAGCTAAGCTTCTTAATTGAGTCACGGTTTATCGAGCGTTTTTTGCAGTTTTGGGGGTTTGCCACCATAGACCCAAGGCGCTATCTGAATAGAGAACCGGTTGCCAGAATCGCCCAGATCCAGCCTCTATTAGGGCAAACATTCCAGTTCTCGGTAAAAGCATAAAGGCCACCATGAGCGAATACCAATACTACCGATTCGAGTGTTCAGATGGTTTCCTGAACAGCAAACAACGCGATGCACTCAGAGAAATTTCAAGCCGTGCTGAAATTACCGCCACCTCTTTTCAAGTGTTTTATCACTACAGTGATTTAAAAGCCGACCCCGAAGATGTCATGCTGAACCACTTCGATACCGGCTTTTATTATGCGAACAGGGGATCAATCGATACTTACATCAAGCTGCCTGCAGGGACAATACCTGATGCCCTGCTAGGGTTTGAAACGCATGGTTTTTATGTGTATCAAACTCAGGAATGGCAACTGCTCACTTTCTCCATCGAAGAATATTGCGAGTATTTTGATGATGAAGATGCGGAAGGCTTTGCCCAGCATCTAACGGGCTTACGCAATGATTTAATTCGGGGTGATTGGCGTCTTTTGTACCTCATGTGGCTCAGGGGTTCAGAAGCTGATAACGAACTTGATGTGATACCTTTAATTGAATTCGATTTTTACCATCTCAGCGATGCGTTGCGGGCTTTTGCTGCCCTTTACGATATTTCGCCAACCTGGATTAAAGCGCTGGCGCTGACACTGTCTGCTGAGCCACACCATAAGGTTAAACAAACACCGCTTCAACCTGAAGATTGGCTCAACAGTCTGACCGAAACAGACAAAAACAATCTGTTAATTACCCTCTTTGAACAAGGACAGCTAACGCGTCATCAAGCACTGGCGATGACAACAGAAAAGTCGGCCGACAAAGAAGAAGACTATCGGTATTGGCTAACTCCCAGCACCCTTGAGCCTTATATTCATCAAGCGCACATCCAATGGCAGCAAGAACAAGCCGCAGCATTAGCAACACAGCAGGCTATCGAAGCTGCTGAAAAAGAGAAAGCGCTGATTGACATGTATAACCAGCGCGAGCATGGCTGGCATGAGGCACAAGCCCATGCCGATCGAACCTGTGCCAGTGGCTACGACCAGGCTTCACGTTTTCTCCATCAACTGTTCGACGCTTATCAGCTGAAAGGTGATACCCATACGTTTGAGCAGCGTTTTAAGCAATTTATTGCCACTAATCACAAGCGTAAAGCGCTGCTAGACAGGCTGACTGATCTGATAAGGTAATTACAAACGGGTAAACGTGTCACTCGATATTCTGGATCTGCTCGCGCATCTGCTCAATCAGTACCTTCAGCTCGACCGCGCTCTGAGTGGTATCAGACACGATAGACTTGGATGACAGAGTGTTGGCTTCACGATTCAGTTCCTGCATCAGGAAGTCCAGACGACGACCGATTGGCCCTTTGGATTTCAGTACCCGCTTCACTTCCTGCACGTGGGTATTCAGGCGATCCATCTCTTCATCCACATCGGCTTTCTGAGCCAGGATAACCATCTCCTGCTCCAGACGGCCTTCATCCAGATCTTCTTTCAGCTCGTCCAGACGGGCTTTCAGATTATCGCGCTGGGCCTGAAGGATCGCCGGCAGTTTCTCCCGAACATCGACAACAATCTCTGCAATCGCATCAAGACGCTGATCGATCAGGGCCGCCAGTTCAACGCCTTCACGGCCACGGCTTTCAATCAGCTCTTCCAGGGCACCGTGGAACAGTTCCAGCGCGGCCTTTTTCACCGCATCCATATCCAGTTTTGTGTCCTGCAGTACACCCGGCCAACGCAGTACTTCCAGCGTATCCAGCGGTTTCGATTCCGGCAGGAGTTCAGATACTTTCTGTGCTGCACCGATCAGTTCACGGGCAAAATCCTGATTAACGGTCAGCGTCTGAGACTGGGCTTCCGGTACAAAACGCAGGGTGCATTCCACCTTACCGCGGCTCAGCTTTTTACGCAGTGTTTCCCGCAGCGGACCTTCCAGATCACGCAGGCTTTCCGGCAACCGCAGATGCGGTTCCAGATAGCGATGGTTTACGGAACGTACTTCCCAGATCAGGCTGCCCCAGGGCTGTTGCAGCTCCTGACGGGCAAAAGCGGTCATACTACGTGTCATATCATCTGTTCTCGATTAAAATGCTGTTTTCGCACTGCCGGGATATCCGGCAAAAGATGCAATTAGCCTTATTCTAACAGTCCTCGACCGCCACCTCTATGCGTGCCCGGTCGGGTTACCCAACAGGAATCGATAGTCCATGAGCTCATCCATCTCCGATCAGTTACAAAATCTGGGCGTGACCACCCTCCGGCCGAGCAACCGCAAACCGGATGAGATGCGCGAAGTCCGCATCACCCGTAACTACACCAAGCACGCCGAAGGTTCTGTTCTGGTTGAGTTTGGTGACACCAAAGTGATCTGCACTGCCTCTGTCGAACGTGGCGTACCCCGTTTCCTTCGCGGCAGCGGTTCCGGCTGGGTGACGGCTGAATACGGTATGCTGCCACGGGCAACCGGTAGCCGTAACGGTCGGGAAGCCGCTCGCGGTAAGCAAGGTGGCCGTACTCTGGAGATTCAGCGCCTGATCGGCCGTTCTCTGCGTGCCTGTATGGACCTGAACAAACTGGGCGAAAACACCATCACCATCGACTGTGACGTGATTCAGGCGGACGGCGGTACCCGTACTGCTTCTATTACCGGTGCTTACGTGGCACTGGTAGATGCGATCAGCTTCCTGAAGAAAGATAAGCACGGCGCGATGAAAGGCGACCCGATCAAGTTTGGTCTGGCAGCGATCTCCGTGGGCGTTTACAAAGGCGAGCCGGTACTGGATCTGGACTACGCTGAAGACTCTGAAGCCGAAACCGATATGAACGTGATCATGACCGAGAAAGCTGGTTTCGTTGAGGTACAGGGCACTGCTGAAGGTGAGCCATACTCCCAGGAAGAGCTGAACGCGATGCTGGAACTGGCCAAGAAAGGTATCAGCGAACTGTGTCAGATCCAGAAGGATTCACTGGTCTGATGACACAATCTGGACATTAAAACTGACCCATTAAAAAAGGGAGCCTCGGCTCCCTTTTTTAATGCTGCGCGCTCTTTAAACGCACTTACAGGTCGTAATCAACAATCAGTGGCGCGTGATTCGAGAACACCTGACCGCGGTAGATAGACGCCGATTTAATGCTCTTACGCAGGTTAGCTGTGGTGATCTGGTAATCCAGGCGGGCACCTTCGTTCAGCTCTCTGGCCTTGTTATAGTCGGGCCACCAGGTGTATTGCTGATCCACATGGTTAACCTGACGGAAAGCATCCACATAGCCCATTTCGCCAACGACGTCTTCCATCCACTCACGCTCCTGAGGCAGGAAGCCGGATACTTTCTGGTTCACATACCAATTGCTCAGATCCACCGGCTTGTGAGCAATACGCAACGGGCCACAGAAGATAAACTCACGACGCTTACGCAGCGTCTTGGTGAAGTGCCCTTTCAGCAGCCCCAGATACTCATCTTTTTCCTGCTGTGCTTCTTCGCTCTTCAGCCCCGACGGTACGCTCAGGGATGCAACGCTGACATTATCAAAGTCCGCCTGAATAAAGCGGCCATTAAAGTCACACTGCTCAAAGCCCAGACCGGTCATGATTGCTTTAGGCATCACCCGGGTATAGATCGCCACACCACTGTAACCGTCTTCAAAAGCATCGAAGAAATAGGCTTCATAACCATCAGGATGGAAACGCTTATCATCCAGCTGATACTCCTTGGCACGCAGATCCTGCAGGCACACCACATCGGCGTCCTGTTGGACCATCCACTCAAAGAAACCATTGTCTGCAGCCTGTTCAATACCTTCAGTATTGAATGTGATGACGCGCATAGCTGAAAAACCCTGAATACGGCTGAATAATACGAATGGCGCATTGTACTGGGTTGGCGCGGAAATTTGAATCTATTTCCCCCATAGAGGGCAGCCGCGAAACCCTGTATCATACGCGCACTTTTTGAACAGCTATGCGGAGACCACTGATGCAGGATTACCAGAGAGAATTTATTGAGTTCGCCATCGACAAAGAAGTACTGCGTTTTGGTGAATTTACCCTGAAATCTGGCCGCACCAGCCCGTACTTCTTCAACGCCGGTCTGTTCAACAGCGGCGAAGCCCTCGCCCGTCTGGGTAAATGCTACGCCGCGGCAATTCAGCAGTCCGGAATTGAGTACGATGTAATGCTGGGCCCTGCATACAAAGGTATTCCGCTGGCCGCAGCAACCTGCGTGGCGCTGGCCACCGAATTCGGTCAGGACGTGCCTTACGTCTTCAACCGTAAAGAAGCCAAGAACCACGGTGAAGGCGGCAATCTGGTTGGCGCACCGCTGGAAGGCCGCGTACTGATCATCGATGACGTGATCACCGCCGGTACCGCGATTCGTGAAGTGATGGATATCATCAACCAGGCCGGCGCAACACCCGCCGGCACCCTGATCGCCCTGAACCGTCAGGAAAAAGGTAAAGGTGAGCTGTCCGCGATTCAGGAAGTAGAACGCGACTACAACATGCCGGTTGCCAGCATTGTTGCACTGGAGGATGTCCTGACCTTCCTGACCGAGAAAGGCGGAATGGACGCGCAGATCGAAGCGATTAACGCTTACCGTGCACAATACGGCATCTGATTGATCAAGAACTGATCAGCCACGCAATAATTTCGCGTCTAAGCCCGTCATTCTGTTGATTTTTCTAAATCAGACGTGTTTAATAGGCGCCCGTTGCCCGGATAGCTCAGTCGGTAGAGCAGAGGATTGAAAATCCTCGTGTCGGTGGTTCGATTCCGCCTCCGGGCACCAAAACTTTAAGCCTCGCTCTCAGCGGGGCTTTTTGTTTTGTGCCGGCGGCAGGATGAGAGCCGCCGATGTGGTTCGACAAAATGTGCCCCAACGCACATTTTGCGACGAGTAAGCTCTGCTTACGAAGCCCGCAGGGTCTTAATTTCCCCCAAGGAAATTAAGATCATTCCGCTAAATCCCCATGCCCACGACACTCAACATTCCATTCCATGCTTCACGGGGCTTTTTGTTTTGTGCCGACGGCAGGATGAGAGCCGCCGATGTGGTTCGACAAAATGTGCTCCAACGCACATTTTGCGACGAGTAAGCTATGCTTATGAAGCCCACAGGGTCTTAATTTCCCCCAAGGAAATTAAGATCATTCCGCTTACTACCCATGCCCATGGCACTCCGCAGTCCCCCATTCTTCACTGGACTTTTTGTTTATCCCGGCTGCTGGACGAGAGCCGCCGTTGCTCATCACCATAAATAGCGGTGCGTTACGCTTCGCTAACACACCCTACTCATTAACTTGAGTGTCTTAAACGCCTCCCCGTCCCACCACTGTGCACCTTCATGCTGCACCTGCACCACCAGTAACCATAAAGCATCTGTGGAAAAACACATAGAAAAAAATAAACCTATGTTTTATATACATTTACCTACGCATGGCACACCTACTGCATTGCACAATACACAGTAAGTCAATGGCGACTTCAGAATAAAAATAAACCGAAATACGTTTTGGACAACGGCGTCCTCCCATCTCCTGCTCCGGAGACTGGGTGGATGCCGTTTTTTTTGCGTTGAATCCGGATTGATCGCCCTGGCTGAGAGACCTTTTCTTAACAATGCGAGGAAATACTATGGCTTATCTGGCTCCCTCTGAGTTCGCGACCAAAATGGTCGATGCCGGTGAATCGAAGATTCACATGTCCACCCGTGATACGCTGATCCGCGCCTATATGGCCGGGGCAATTCTGGCACTAGCCGCGGTATTTGCGGTAACCGTGGCGGTACAAACCGGTGTGTTTCTGATTGGTGCGATCCTGTTCCCGGTTGGTTTCTGTATGCTATATCTGATGGGCTTTGATCTGCTGACCGGTGTATTTATGCTGACGCCGCTGGCCTGGCTGGACAAACGCCCGGGCGTGACCCCTTCACAAATCCTGCGTAACTGGGGCCTGGTCTTTATTGGTAACTTTGCCGGCGCTTTCACCGTGGCGGTGATGATGTCTTTTGTGTTCACTATGGGCTACAACACCGACGGTGGTGCTATTGCAGAGAAGGTCTCGGCTATCGGTGAATCCCGTACTGTAGGCTATGCGGCGTATGGTGCTGAAGGCTGGATGACCATCTTTATCCGCGGCATGCTGTGTAACTGGATGGTATCCATGGGTGTTGTCGGTGCAATGATCTCAACCCACGTGAGCGGTAAGATCTTTGCGATGTGGATGCCGATCATGTTGTTCTTCTTCATGGGCTTCGAGCATTCCGTTGTAAATATGTTCCTGTTCCCGTTCAGTATGATCATGGGTGGCGACTTCTCCGTGGCTGACTACCTGATCTGGAACGAGATCCCAACCGCGCTGGGCAACCTGGTGGGCGGTCTGGCTTTCACCGGTCTGACACTCTATACCACCCATGTGCGTACCAAGAAGCGCGAAGCCGCTGCACTGGCTTAATCTGTGAGGGTGAGGCTCTGTCGTCAGAGCCTCACTCAAATACTCATGCCAAATTTACTCAAACCCGATTCAGTCAGAATCAGCCTTGGTCAGTGCACCGATAGGGGCGTTAAGCCGCATAATCAGGACTTTCACAGCAGCCGGATTCCACAGGGAACGCCCTTATTATTAAAGGGAGCAACCTTTGCGCTGGCTGACGGTATCAGCAGCAGCCCGGTCAGCCATATCGCCAGCGAGACCGCTGTGAAAAGCTTCCTTGATGATTATTACTGCAGCTCTGATGCCTGGACGGTCAAGCATGCCGCGCAACGGGTACTGGCAGCGACCAATGGCTGGTTGCACGCCCAGGGGCAACGTAGCGAAGCCCGCTACAACGCGAATCTCGGCTATGTCTGCACCTTCAGTGCATTGATTGTGAAAGCCCGGACCGCGCACCTGGTACATATCGGTGATAGCCGGATCTATCGTCTCCGGAGTGGCTCACTGGAGCAGTTAACCAAAGACCATCGGCTATGGATCAGTCAGGAAGAAAGCTATCTGAGCAGGGCATTGGGGATCAGTGAGGAAGTACAGGTGGATTATCAAAGCCTGCCCCTGCAAACCGATGACTGTTTTCTGCTGTGCACCGATGGCATTGCCGAATTCTGCGATACTGATTTCCTGATTCAGGCCCTGCAACAAGGCGACCCGGATACCGCAGCAACAGCTATTTTGCAGCATGCGCTGGAACAGGGCAGCGATGACAATCTGACGCTGCAGATCGTTCGTATAGACCAGTTACCGGAACCGGAAAGTCAGACTCTGCTGCAACAGATCGGCAGCCTGCCGCTGCCTCCTCCACTAACACAGGGTGATCAATTTGATGGCTACCGTTTACTGAGATCCCTGCATTGCAGCAGTCGCAGCCATATCTGGCAGGCCGAAGACCTGACCACGGCAGAACAGGTTATTCTGAAAATACCTGCGACCGATCAGAGCGAAGACCCCGCCTATCTGGAGCGCTTACTGATGGAAGAGTGGGTTGCCCGCCGTATCGATAATCCCCATGTGATGAAAGCAGCGGTTTCTGAGCGCCCCCGTAATTATCTTTACACCGTGACAAAATATATCGATGGCCAGACTCTGGCACAGTGGCAACGGGACAATCCCATCCCGGATCTGGAATCAGTGCGCCAGATTACTGAACAGATCGCCAATGGACTGCAGGCTATCCATCGGATGGAGATTCTGCATCAGGATCTGAAGCCGGACAACGTGATGATCGACCGTCATGGCTGCGTAAGGATCATCGATTTCGGTTCTGCCAGGATCGCTGGCATTGTTGAAGCCGACGCCCGCTTGTCACAACCGGATATGCTGGGCACGGCACTGTATATGGCACCCGAATACTTTATCGGCGAGGCCATCACGCCCCGGGCCGATCTCTATTCTCTGGCTGTCATCACCTATTTCCTGCTGTCCGGACGTTACCCCTATGATACGCAGGTATCCCGGGCTCGGACCGCCAGCGCGCAGCGACGTCTGGTCTATCACCCGGTACTGGATGACGAACGGGAGATTCCGGTATGGCTGGACGCTACTCTGAAGAAAGCCCTTAACCCCAGTCCCTGGAAACGCTATCCGGAGCTGTCGGAATTTGTCTACGACCTGCGCCATCCCGCGCAGGCATTTCTTAACCGCAGCAAACCACCACTGATTGAACGCAACCCGGTGAAGTTCTGGCAAACCACCTCTGCCATTCTCACCGTCACTGTGATCGTTCTGCTGCATCAGTTAATCACCCTTCCCCACTCCTGATTTATCAACCCTGAGAGGTACTGTTTATGATCAGTAATCGAGATGATGTCACCGCAATGATTATGGCCAGCAAGGTCAGCAAAGGTATCCAGTGGCACGAAGTTGCTTCGGCCATCGGTCTGTCAAAAGAGTGGACCACCGCTGCCGGCCTTGGGCAGATGGCGATGACCAAAGATCAGGCGACTATTGTCGGTGAACTGTTTGATCTCAGCGATGAAGCGATCGCCTGGCTGCAGATCGCTCCGTACAAAGGCTCACTTCCCACCGCAGTACCAACCGATCCACTGATCTACCGCTGGTACGAAATCGTCAATGTCTACGGCAGCACCATTAAGGAGCTGATTCATGAAGAGTTTGGCGATGGCATTATGAGTGCCATCGACTTTTCAATGGATATTCAGCGGGAAGAAGACCCGAAGGGCGATCGGGTCAATGTGGTGCTGTCGGGTAAGTTTTTACCGTATAAAACTTACTGAATACAGCCGTGAACTGTTAAGGAACCTGCAGTGCTTATTCATCATTGCGAAATGCGCCTTGCATCTGCAGGCTTCACGACCGGCAGAGCCCTTACGGGACGTATTTTGCAGGTTCCTTAATTGACCGGATCACCCTGGTCGTCAATCACCGCACAGTTACGGCCTCGGCTTTTCGCCATATAAAGCCGCTGATCTGCCACCCCCATCAGGTGATCCAGGTCGTCCTTCTGCGTCGGTACGCAGCTAACTCCGCCCAAAGAGATAGTCAGATACTCTGCAATATCACTATCGATGTTGTCTATCTTTAACGCCGCCAAACCCGTTCGGATATGCTCCGCCAGATCATAAACTGAATGCTCATCTGTCGCCGAACTGAGAACGACAAACTCTTCGCCTCCGACTCGAAACGCAAAATCACTTCCACGACGGCACAATACCTGTAATTCTGCACTGATCTGGCGTAATGCATGGTCTCCCTGAGCATGGCCATAGCGGTCATTAAGGCGTTTAAAGTAATCAATATCGAATAACAAAACAATCAGGTGACTACCACTACGCTGGGCCCGCTTTCGTTCACGATCAAAGACCTCTTCAAAGTGACGGCGGTTATATAAACCGGTGAGCTGATCCGTGATCGACAACGCTTCGAGTTTGCGATTGGCTTCCCTCAGCTCGGTTTCTGCCACTATACGCGCCCGCCGCTCACGCATCAGGTTGAGAGTTCGTGACGACAAGCTGTCATACATATTAAGAACAATATCGATCAGCAGACTGACCGAATCATTCATCTCCTCTTCGGCCAGATGCTTCGCCTCTGCGATGGACGCACCCTGCTCCATTGCATGAATGGCGATCGCCAGCCGCTTATCATCATCGATGATATGAAACGCCAGCCAGCGGATCAGAAAACGGACGATATCCTCGATCACATCATGCAGGGGCTTATCCGCATCACGCTCTTTAATCTCCAATACCTGAGGCAGAAAAGAGGTATGGTTTTTCCGGTGTGCGCTGACCCATTCGTCATCCTGCAGATGCTCAGCCCAGACTTTTTCTTCCGCAGCGAAATGATAGTCAGCGTAAGCGGCCAGTTCGGCAAAGGCTTCCTTCACCGCCAGTTCTTCATTATGAACCAGTGTATTGACCAGCTTGTTGATCAGAACAATGAGCATCTTATGCTGCTCATCGACTTCCTCAATGCCAGTTTCAAAGCTTTTGTTCCATGGAAAAACCTCGATGTAATCGAGGGAGGTATTCTGAGAGTCTGAGTTGTGCATTCAGCGTTCACTGCTTACCGAACTGCCGTGAGGCAACAAGGCTATGTATCGTTATTATTATCCGTGCTTAAAGCCCACCGGTGATCCTGCTACCGGGCATAGGCACACACTTTGTGTGTATTCGTACAAGTGTAACAAAATGAACACCGAAAAGGGCGGCGACTGATCAATCAATACTCAGAACCTGTAACAGCCGTGCAGGTTATCAGCGATGACCTGTGGTTAAGACCGGCAGAAACAAAAAAGCCGCCCAGTCAGGCGGCTTTTGAAAGGTATCAGGCTTAGCCGACAATACAGACGCCATGATCTACATAGTGAATGCTGCCAGAGGTGCCTTTGGAGAGATCACTCAGGTAATACAAAGCAGCACCACCCACTTCTTCGATCGTTGGAAGCTGATGATCGACCGCTTTTTTCTGGTTATATTCCAGCATCGCATCGAAGTCTTTAATCCCACCTGCGGCACGGGTAGCAATAGTACCTGGCGAGATGCTGTTAACCCGGATATGGCGAGGACCCAGATCACGGGCCAGATAACGGGTTGCAGCTTCCAGTGCAGCCTTAGCACAACCCATGATATTGTAATCGCCGGTCGCCAGTGCACTGCCCAGGTAGGAGAAGTTAATCATAGAACCGCCATCCTTCATCAGGTCTTTGGCAAACGATGCCATATGAATGAAGGAGAAGCAGGACACATCCATCGCCTGCAGGAAGCCGTCACGTGAACACTCAGAGATAGGCGCATGGAGATCTTCCAGCGGACAGAAGGCCAGAGAGTGCACCAGACCGTCCAGCGTCCCCCATGACTCCTCAATGGCTTTGAACAGATCGATCATCTGCTGTTCCTGAGTCACATCCAGCGGCATGATGATGGATGCTTCCAGCTCTTCAGCCAGAGGACGAACAAAGCGCTCTGCCTTTTCATTCAGATAAGTAATCGCCAGCTCAGCACCCTGCTCATGCAGCTTTTTCGCAACGCCGTAAGCAATACTCTTATCATTGGCAATACCCACCACCAGGACTTTCTTACCCGCCATCAGTAATTCAGACATATCTGCCTCACTTAAACATTATTAATCAATGCGTTAAAAGATCTGAACAACCTACTCGCAGAACCTCAAACGGATATGCCTGATTCGCTCAGAAGCCTATTGTGCAACCGCACAATTCATACAGGTATTATATCGACCTAAGTATTACAAAATGAGGTCAGTGCACCCCAGGTTGGGGAGGGGAAAGGAAACGTGGCGAGTGGCGAGTGGCGAGTGGCGAGTGGCGAGTGGCGAGTGGCGAGTGGCGAGTGGCGAGTGGCGAGTGGCGAACATCATTCAATAATGTAGGGTGCAATAGCGCCAGCGTATT
>JAOXSA010000397.1 GCA_025800245.1 Amphritea sp.
GTGCTGCGCCGAATGCTGCGGCCGGAAGCCAAGCAGGAAAACGCTGCCTGAGCGGAGAGCGCGATGCCATTATCAAAGCCTGTCAGGCGTCGGCTACAGCACCGGCGTAAAGTGGAGTGCCGGGGGTTTTTACGCGAAGACGGTCTCTGGGATATCGAAGCCCGGATGCTGGATCTGAAAGCGGATACGGTTGAACTGCCGTTACGTGGTGATGTGCCCGCAGGAGAACCGATCCATGATCTGGGATTACGGGTGACTCTGGATCAGCAGATGCTGATCCATGAGGTGGAGGCATTTATCGATGCCTCGCCGTTTCCTCAGTGCCCGGCTATTACATCAGCATTTAAAAAGCTGGAAGGTACCCGTATCGGGCCTGGCTGGCAGAGACAATGTCGTGACCGGGTTGGTGGCGCGCTGGGCTGTACCCATCTGAATGAGTTACTACAGCCAATCGCCACCACTGCAATTCAGACGATGTGGCCCAACAGCGATATCGATGTCATGCGTCTGGGAGCAGATCTGATGGTTAATAGCTGTCACAGCTGGGCTCAGAACAGTGATGTCATTAAGACTTTACTGCCAGACCGTTATAAACCCTATCCGGCCGGAGCCGTGATTGAAAAGGAGTCATTGTGAGCGAACATATTCTGGTGTCACAGAGTGGTCAGGTCCGGCAACTGATACTTAACCGGGCAGATAAAAAGAATGCGCTGACGCTGGCGATGTATAACCGGTTATCCGAAGCTCTCCTGGCAACTGACAGTGATCCTGAAGTGCGGGTGATTGTGCTGCGGGCTGAAGGCGACAGTTTTTGTGCGGGAAACGATATTGCTGATTTTGTTGCCGCAGTGAATAACCCCGATGCGATGCAGGCGCCACTGAACTTCCTCAGGGCTATATCCGGTGTCAGTAAGCCGTTGATCGCTGCAGTATCCGGTGCTGCTGTGGGTATAGGTTCGACCATGCTACTCCATTGTGATCTGGTCGTGGCCAGCCAGCAGACGCGTTTTCAGCTACCGTTTGTCAAACTGGGGCTGGTGCCTGAAGGTGGTTCCAGTCTGATCATGCCGCAGCTGGCAGGCCACAGAAAAGCGTTCGAGTTGCTGGTTCTGGGAGAACCATTCGACGCAGAAACCAGTGTTGAGCTGGGACTTGTGAACCAGATTTCGACTCCGGAACAGCTACAGCAGCGAACGATGCAGCTGGCTGAAGAGATCGCAGCACTGGCGCCGGAAGCGGTACGTCAGAGTAAGGCGCTATTGAAGCAGAATATGCATGATCAGCTACAACAGGTGATACAGGCGGAGGGTGAGTTATTTGCTGCACGGTTACACTCGGCCGAGGCCCAGGAAGCGTTACAGGCATTTATAGAAAAACGTTCGCCTGATTTTTCCCGTTTTTAATCGCCCAGCTGATTGTGCTTATGGCGCAATAGAAGATCGCCGTACAGGGACTGTATCTCCTGAATATCTTTTTCAGCATCGCCACTGGTGTGATAGCAGCAATAGATGCCGGCTTTGCGGTTCTTCAGATCCAGGTAGGCCGGTAATACAGGAACGCCGGCCTGATGGGCAATGTGATAGAACCCGGTTTTCCATTGTTCGACTTTTGAACGGGTGCCTTCCGGGGCGATCACCATATACAGCTGTTCAGCAGAGCGGAACTGATTTGCAGCCTGGCCGACGACGTTATGAGCGCCTGAACGGTCAATAGGGATGCCACCGAGCCACATCATCAGACCACGGAAAGGCGGGCGGAAAATCTGAATTTTCCCCATCCAGTAGATCGGCAGCTCCTGGCTGAAGCCCAGCATCAGAGCATAGGGCAGATCCCAGTTGCTGGTATGTGGTGCGCCGATGATTACGCATTTATCCACCCCTTTGCTGGCTTCGAAGTCCAGTTCCCAGCCTTTCAGTTTCAGTATCTTTCTCGATATCCAGCGTAACGCTGGGGCAAATATCGGGCTGTCAAAGATTGTTCTGTGCATATGTCTGGTCGATAGGTCCGTGAAGCAGACCGGGTATTGTACGTGAAATCAGGGTAAACGCCTTGTCATTATTCTGTGTCCCGCGGGTGTATTTCGATCGCAAGCCTGTTCTGAGCTTTTTTGAATAACAAAGCTGTTATTTATGTGTTTATGTAACTCACTGAATTATTTAGATAATGGTAAATATTAGGTGGAAATGTCATATAAAACGGTGCTTTTTGTTATTGCTGGTTTCTGGCTGCTGACTACTATGAAAGGACATCATTTTTACCGTGGTGACGGGAACTGTCGCCCCGGAGCTAACAACAATAAACCTGCGTATGGAGTTAACCATGCTATTTGAAGGTCAGGCGATACAGGTTCAGGCGTTGGGGGATGGCTTTTACGAGCTGATCTTTAATCTCCAGAATGAGCCGGTGAATAAATTTAATCAGCTGACGCTGGGTGAGCTGAACGAAGCAGTTGCTCAGCTGGGACAGCAGAGCGATCTGCAAGGTGTGTTGTTCAGCAGCGCGAAGGATTGCTTTATCGTGGGCGCTGATATTACAGAATTCAGCACGCTGTTTGCCGGTGATGAAGAGACGCTGATTGCCAAGCTGCTGGAGAATCATGCCATTTTTAATGCGGTAGAAGATCTGCCATGCCCGACAGTGACCGCGATTAACGGTATTGCCCTGGGTGGTGGTTTTGAGCTGTGTCTGGCGACCGATTACCGGGTGATGGGCGAAAAGGCCAAAGTCGGCCTGCCTGAAGTGAAACTGGGTATTAACCCGGGCTGGGGCGGTATCGTACGTTTACCGCGTCTGATCGGTGTGGATAACGCCAATGAGTGGATCGCTGGTGGCGCTGAGAAACGTGCTGATGCGGCACTGAAAGATGGAGCTGTGGATGCCGTGGTAGCGCAGGACAAAGTCCGTGACGCTGGCCTTGATCTGCTGCGCCGCTGTGCTGCGGGTGAATTTGATTACCAGGCGCGTCGTACCGAAAAGCAGACGCCGATTAAGCTGAATCAGATCGAACAGATGATGGCCTTTGAAACGGCCAAAGGGTTTATTGGCGCTAAGGCGGGGCCACACTATCCTGCGCCTCTGCAGGCGGTGAAAACGATTCAGAAATCCTGTGGTATGAACCGTGAGCAGGCGATTGAAGCCGAAGTCCGTGGTGTCGTGAAGCTGGCATCCGGTCCGGTGGTACGCGCGCTGGTTGGTCTGTTCATGAAAGACCAGTACGTTAAGAAAGTTAGCAAAGGTTACCAGAAACAGGCGGCTCCGGTTGAGCAGGCTGCAGTACTGGGTGCCGGTATTATGGGTGGCGGTGTGGCGTATCAGTCTGCTTCCCGTGGCGTGCCGATTCTGATGAAAGATATCAATGAGGCAGCGTTGCAGCTGGGTCTGGATGAAGCGAATAAGCTTCTCGGTGGTCAACTGAAGCGTGGCCGTATCGATGCGGCGAAGATGGCGCAGACGATCAACCGTATTCGTCCAACGTTGAGCTACGGTGATTTCGGTAATGTTGATCTGGTGGTGGAAGCGGTTGTGGAAAACCAGAAGATCAAACAGATGGTGCTGGCGGAAACCGAACAGAACATCGCTGAGGATGCGATCCTGGCATCGAATACCTCGACTATCTCTATCAACGCGCTGGCGAAATCGCTCAAGCGTCCGGAAAACTTCTGCGGTATGCACTTCTTCAATCCGGTGCATAAAATGCCGCTGGTTGAGGTTATCCGGGGTGAGAAAACCTCTGAAGCCGCGGTGGCACGGACTGTGGCTTATGCCTCGGCAATGGGTAAGACGCCGATCGTTGTGAATGACTGTCCGGGCTTCCTGGTGAACCGGGTACTGTTCCCTTACTTTGGTGGTTTCAACGGTTTACTGCAGGACGGTGCTGATTACCAGCAAGTGGATAAAGTGATGGAAGGCTTTGGCTGGCCAATGGGACCTGCCTATCTGCTGGATGTGGTCGGTATAGATACCGCGCACCACGCTGATGAAGTGATGGCGGCTGGTTTCCCCGATCGTATGGCGCATGAGGGTACATCGGTGATCGACCGGATGTTCTCGCTGGAGCGCTTCGGTCAGAAGAACAGCCAGGGCTTCTACCGCTATGAACTGGACCGTAAAGGTAAGCCGAAGAAGCTGGTCGACGAAGCAGTCCCTGGCTTGCTGGCCGATGTGGTTGGTGACAGTCGTGAATTCAACGACATTGAAATCATTGAGCGGATGATGATTCCACTGTGTATCGAAACTGTTCGTTGCCTGGAAGAGGGCATCGTTGCCTCTCCTGCTGAAGCGGATATGGCGTTGATCTACGGTATCGGTTTCCCTCCTTTCCGTGGCGGTGTATTCCACTATCTGGATGATATGGGCATGGCGGAATTCTGCGCGATGGCATCAAAATACGCCGATCTGGGGCCTCTGTATCAGCCGACTGAGCAGATGCTGGCGATGGCTGAAAACGGCTCAAAGTACTTTAACTGAGGAGGGAACGAAGATGAGTCTGAATCCGAATGATGTAGTCATCGTTGACGCAGTGCGTACCCCGATGGGTAAATCCAAAGGCGGTTCCTTCCGCAATGTGCGTGCTGAAGCATTATCAGCACGGGTTATGAATGCGCTGTTGGAACGCAACCAGGCCGTTGATGCCAGTGACATCGAAGATATTATCTGGGGCTGTGTCAACCAGACCAAAGAGCAGGGCTTTAACATTGGCCGGAATGCGGCGGTGTTGGCGGGTATTCCACACACCGTGGCAGCGCAGACGGTGAACCGTCTGTGTGGTTCCTCTATGGCGGCTCTGCACACTGCAGCACAGGCGATCATGAGCGGCAACGGTGACCTGTTTATGGTTGGTGGTGTTGAGCATATGGGGCATCTGGATATTCTGCACGGGATCGATGTGAACCCGCACATGAGTAAGCAGGTGGCTAAAGCGGCCATGATGATGGGAATGACCGCAGAGATGCTGGGCAAGATGAATATGGTCAGCCGTGAAGAGCAGGATGCCTTCGGCGCCCGTTCGCATCAGTTGGCCCATAAAGCCCGTGTTGAAGGCCTGTTTGATAATGAGATTGTGGCCGTTGAGGGGCATGATGAAAATGGCTTCAAATCACTGCTGACTCAGGATGAAGTTATTCGCCCGGAAACCACGGTTGAGACGCTATCGACCCTGAAGCCGGTATTTGCGCCGAAAGTGGGTACGGTGACCGCAGGCACCTCTTCTGCATTCTCTGACGGTGCTTCTGCAATGCTGATGATGTCAGCAGCTAAAGCTGAAGCGCTGGGCCTGAAACCGCGAGCTAAAATCCGCTCAATGGCAGTGGCAGGGTGTGATCCTTCCATTATGGGGTACGGACCGGTACCGGCCAGCCAGAAAGCGTTGAAACGGGCAGGACTGACTATCGATGATATCGACTACTTTGAGCTGAACGAAGCGTTTGCAGCGCAGGCGCTGGCGGTCCTGAAAGGTCTGAAACTGCAGGATAAGATGGACGATAAGGTTAACCTGCACGGCGGTGCGATTGCTCTGGGCCACCCGCTGGGATGCTCCGGTACCCGTATCTCCACCACCCTGCTGAATGTGATGGAGCAGAATGACGGTGAACTGGGCCTGGCAACTATGTGTATCGGTATGGGACAGGGCATTGCAACCGTATTTGAGCGCCTTAACTGATACCGGATTGATAGCACAGAAGTAATCAGATTCCCTGATTGCGCCCGCAGAATAAACCCCGGATACTGACTCTTCGGTCAATATCCGGGGTTTTTTATTTTGAACTTCTTTGCACATCTGATTCTGGCGGATGCCACGGTGCCTTCACGGGTGGGTAACCTGCTGGGTGATTTCAGTCGTGGGCTGGATATTGATTCACTGCCGCCTGTGGTACTGGCAGGCCTGCACAATCATCGACGGGTCGATCAGTTTACTGATCAGCACCCTCAGGTACAGCAGATGAAAAGCAGCTTTACCCGCCAGCGGCGACGTTTTGCGGGAATTGCGCTGGATGTGCTGTTCGATCACTTCCTGCTGGTGCACTGGAATCAGTACAGTGCGATTCCGAAAGAACAGCTGGTGGCTGAGTTATATGATGATCTGATCGCCGGTCAGTCGCTGATGCCGGAACGGATGCAACAGGTAACCAGCCGGCTGGTTGAGCACGACTGGTTCCGTTCATACGAAAGCCTCGATGGCGTAGCTTATGCGTTGGATCGTATTGCTACCCGTATCCGTTTTGAACACGGCTTTGGTGGTGTCGGGACCGAACTGGAGATGCACTATGAGCAATTTGAGTGCGGTTTTCACCAGTTCGCCCGGGATCTGTTTGCTGCCTTCCCATCACCGGTGGTGGGCTGGGCTGAGCTCAGCCCGTTACACTGCCTCGACGGTTTGCCAGGCGAGCCTGCAGAGCACTAGCCAGGTCATTGCCTGAAGCTGGCTGGGCCTGGTTCACTGGCTTGTTATCGGAACTGCCGCGATAGCGGGAAATGGTATCGGCGATACGCTCATCCTTGCTGATGGACGGCCGCTGTGGTCGAGCTGTACGTAACGCTACTTTCGGAGCCGGTTCTGGGGTTTTCTCAACAACAGGTTTGGCCTGTGCGGCCTGCTTTTTCTCCAGCACCATCTGCAGTTCTGCCTTGCTGTGCAGATCCTGATCCAGTTCCAGGCGCTTATCTTTCATCGCTTCGGGTTTTTTCAGGGACAGTGTCCGGCTGCTGCGAATGGCTGATTTAGGCTTGGCTTTAGGTTTGGTTTTACGCATCGACTGAGCACGGGCATCGATCCGGGCCATGATCTGTGCCATCTCCTGCGCTTCGGCTTTCTGTTTGGCTATTTTCTCTGCCTGGCGCTGTTCCCGTTCCAGTTCGATCTGCTCACGGATTTTACGCTCCTGCTTAGCGGAGGAAACCTTACCGGTGGACAGCTTTTCGCTGCTAGCTTTTACTTCTGCCGGGCGTGTTGCTGCCTTGGGTTTACTGCTGGCTGCGCGGGATTTACCTTTTTTACGGGACTCGATCCGGGCAATAACATGCGCCATTTCACGAGCCTGTTCCCGTTCACGCACAATACGCTGTTCCAGTTCAGCATCGCGTTTTCTGGCCAGCGCAATCATATCGGTTTCTGCCGGATTGATTGCGTCTTCAATCAGCGGCTTTTTCTCTGCTTCCACCGGTTCAGAAGTGGTGGCAGGCTCGGCTGCCTCGGGGCCAGCTTCCGCTTCTGCAGCGCGTGCTTTTTCAGCCTTACGTTCCTGTTCTGAAATACGGAATGCGCTGCTGGTTTTGGGCTTGGTTCGCAGGCCCTGCAGGCTGATCGCGTTAAAGGTCTCCATCGCGTCCTGCATCAGTTCGCGCAGCTCTTGCAGATCTTCGGCTACTCCCCATTCAGCAATATCGAAACTGGCCGGTCCATGGTCGCGGATATCGTCATACAGTGGACTTTCGACGCCGGATTCGGCGGCGACTATCAGGGTTTCCCAATGGGCGTCAATCTCGTTGCGGGTAGACCCGACATAAACCTGCTCGGTGATGGAATTGGTGATGGTAAAAGCGATCAAAACAGTGCTGCTCCGGCCTGATACTGCGGACGAAAAAAGCGCGTATTATAGAGAGGGTTTTTGTAAAGGTAAGACTTGAAATTCAGTTTTTTTTCTTTCCCGGAAAAATCACGGATGAGACCGTATTCAGCCTTCTGTAGCTATCTTTTTGAAAGCAAATGAAAAGCTTTAAACGGGAGATAAAATCTGTCTTTTCAGGGCGTCAGACGGGCAATTCTTTGCGCCAGTTTTTTGTACTCACTGTATGCATCAACGGTGGGCTGGCGCAGTCCGTAAGGAATATATACCAAGCCTCTGGCTGAGCCGTCGGGTAATAGCAGAGACCAGGCTTGTCTGATCTGCTGATCTCTTTCCAGCAGAGTCGCACAGGCGGGGTAGGACCAGAGCTGATCAGTAGACAGAACCGAATGGCTATGCTCCAGACAAGCGGTGACCAGAGGGCGCTGCTTCTGAATAAACACCGCTGCGGATCTGGGGTCCTGCAATTGCATTGCTGAGCCCGCCAGCGGGGTAAGGCTCAGCAATAAAACCAGTAGAAAAGAGGCTCGTCTGTACAACAAACTGTATCCGGTATTCCGTGAATAATGGCTACAGTCTACAACATCAGCCGAACAGCGCCTCAGTAAACTTTTAAGAAGCTACCCAATTCAGTGAACCGGATCAGTTATCAAACAGTGCCAGCAGTTCGCCGTAGCCTTCCTCTGCCATCTGCTCTTTCGGAATAAAGCGCAGCGCCGCAGAATTGATGCAGTAACGAAGCCCGGTAGGTGCCGGACCGTCATCAAAGACATGTCCCAGGTGTGAGTCAGCGTATTGGCTGCGGACTTCGGTGCGGGTCATAAAGAATGAGGTGTCTTTATGCTCCTGAATCGCAACGCCCTGAATCGGCTGGGTAAAGCTGGGCCAGCCGGTACCGGATTTAAACTTATCCAGTGATGAGAACAGCGGCTCACCGCTGACGATATCGACATAGATGCCGTCACGTTTCTCGTTCCAGTAAGCATTCTGAAAGGCCCGCTCAGTGCCATCCTGCTGGGTCACTTTGTACTGGATATCGGTCAGCCGCTGACGCAATTCGCTGTCAGAAGGCTTGCTGTACTGACTGAAACTGGTTGTTGAATCCTTACTGCTGCTGTCCTGATTCTGGCCACGACCAAACTGGGTGAAGTCGGGATGCAGGTCTTCCCCCCAGGTTTTTTCCAGATACTGATCGCGGCCGGAATTAAAACGGTAGTAGCGGTAGCGTATCGGATTACGCTCGTAATAGTCCTGGTGATAGTCCTCAGCTGGATAGAACACTGTCAGTTTGGTCAGTTCAGTTGCCAGAGGTTTACTGTAGCGGCCCGATGCTGCCAGTTCTTTCATGGACTGTTCTGCCAGTACGCGTTGTTGCTCATTGTGGTAGAACACTCCCGGACGGTACTGACTGCCACGGTCGACGAACGAACCATTACCGTCGGTAGGATCCATCTGTCGCCAGAGTGATTGCAGCAGGCCTTCATAGGTAATGACTTCAGGATCATAGAAAACCTGTACCGCTTCTGTATGACCGGTTGTACCGGCTGAAACTTCACCGTAAGTGGGTGTGTTGTCATGTCCGCCGGTGTAACCGGAAACCGCTTCTTTTACACCGGGTAACTTTTCAAAGCCCGCCTCTGTACACCAGAAGCAGCCACCGGCAAACGTTGCAACGGCAAAGCCCTGTTGTTGCAGATCCGGACGCACAGAATCGGATTGTTCGGATGCAAGGGAGAAAACACTGATGCCCGTGGCGGCTATCAGTACTGATGCTAATTTATATTTCATATGCTATCCCTCATCGACAAATCTGTATTACAGAAGTTATGTGCTTCTGTGATCAATATGAGGCAAAGATAACTCTGTCTACTGAAACGAAGCTGAAAATACTAAAGAGGGGGATTTATTCGGGGATTAAAATCGCTAAAATTTACTGTATCAGTGCGATAGCAGAGAAATTCAGAGGGAAACAATGTCAGCGAAAGGCGAAAACGGTCTGCTGGATACTTTACCAGTGATCGATTCAGGTACCGTGGTTCAGGTGAATGATTCCGGCGGTGGTATCAAGTATGTATCGCGTTTCGTGGGGATGGATAATCAGGTCATTATTACCCGGCTGCCGCCAGTCAGTCAGTTGAATAAATCCGGTATGGGAACGGAAGATCTGACCTACCGGGATACCTTCCATAAGAAACGCAAACTGATTATGCGGATGATTGTGAATGGTCAGATATTTGCCTTCGAAACCGAAGTGATTGATCTGATGCTGCAGGGCAGTAAGCTGCTGATAACCACATACCCGAAAGCTATCCAGTCCCGTCTGCTGCGTAAAGAGCCGCGTTACCCCTGTACTCTGCCAACAGTGCTGACCTCGGGAGAAGAGTCTCTGGAAGGCGTGCTGATTAATCTCAGCTCCAGCGGTGGCTTGTTACAGCTTACCGGTGAACCTGAGCTGGAATCGCTTCAGGCCCTGAAATCGGAGCAGGGTGAGGTATCCCTGAATGTGACAATGCCATTTGATGAGCAGCCGGTTGCGATTAAAGCGAAAGTCATGTCGCTGGCCGCGCCTGAATATCAGGTGGGTCTGGCATTTGTCGACGGCAAAGAAGCGATCCAGAAGTACATCACCACGCTCAAGCTGGATTCGATCGGCGATTTCTTCTGATTACCTCAGTCTGACAGGCGCACCGCTGGACTGTTCTGAAACCTGTCCGATTACGCAGGCGTCGCTGAAACCCGCGTCTTCCAGTTCCTGAATAATCTGTTCGGTCTTCTCTGCCGGCACCGCCGCCAGCAGGCCGCCAGCCGTCTGCGGGTCAAATAACAGTTCCAGCTTCGGATGCTTACTGAACGCCTGAAGGTTATCTATATAGTCAGAGAATCTGCGGTTCTGTGGATGCAGAGAGCTGAACAAACCGGCCTGAAGGCAAGCTTCGGCGCCTTCCAGCGCGGGCAGGGCATCCAGCTGAATATCGACGCACAGTAACGAGTCTTCCAGCATTTCACTGAGGTGCCCAAGCAAGCCGAAGCCGGTAACATCGGTACAGGCTTTGATCTGATGGATGGTGAAAATCTGGCTGGCAGGATAATTGGATTGCAGCATCTGCCTGATTGCCCGACTGATCCAACGCCCCTGAGCCTGAGCACGCATATCACTGGCGAACAGGGTGCCGGTACCTACGGGCTTGGTCAGGATAATAGCGTCTCCTGGTGCCAGCCCCTGTTTGGTCAGCAGGCAGGCCTGATCAGCCAGGCCATTAACAACAAAACCCAGTGCCAGCTCGCTGCCTTCTGATGTATGCCCTCCAATCAGGCTGATACCGCACTCGCTGAATACCTTATTGGCACCGCTTATCAGATGCTCCAGACGTTGTTCGAGGATCTGATCGCTGGCGTAGGGTAGAGTAACGATTGCCTGAGCGCTGTGGGGGTCTGCGCCCATGGCAAACAGATCACCCAGTGCATGGTTGGCAACAACCTGACCGAACAGATAGTCGTCATTGATCAACTGTCTGAAGCTATCGACGGATTGCACTAACAGCTGTCCGGGAGGAACCTCGATAACGGCCGCATCATCGGGCTTTTGCAGACCGACAGGAATATGTTGCGGAGTCTCTGGCAGCCGCTGCAGGACTTTACGCAGGATAGTGTGACCGACTTTGGCACCGCAGCCCCCGCAGCGCATATCCGGGTTTTCTATCTGTATCGCTTTATTTGGCTTCTCAGCGTCTGGGAGTTGCGTCAGATCGCTGAATCGACGCATGAATTTCTGATCAATATGATTTTTCCACCACCACACCCAGCGCCCACCAATACTCCACTGACCTCGGGAGGCAACTGCGTTTTTATCGCCGGTGCTGATCAGGCTGAGAAACTGTGTCTGGGGCTTATAGGGTTTGAGCTTCTTCTGTTCCAGCAGAGCTTTGAGATTGTGCGCCAGTGGTGCGCCCTGGCGGACAGCAAAAACACCGGCTTTCGGGCGGGGGTGGTTAACCATATCGGCGATATCACCGGTGGCAAAAATATCCGGATGGGATACGGACTGTAGAAAGTCATTGACTTTAATGCAGCCATTTTCAGCACATTCCAGTCCGGCCCGGGCTGGCCAGTCAGCACCGCTGGCTGCGGTTGCCCAGATAATTTCGTCCAGCATCAGGGTGTTGCCCTGGTCATCGATGACCTGGTCCGATCTGACTTCGGTGACCCGGAAGCCGGTATGCAGATGCACGCCGCGTTTCCGGATAACCTTGCGATAACGTTGTTGTACACCTGTATTATGGCTGGGAAGGATCTGTTCCGGGCCGCAGATAATGTGGTAATGGATGTGATCAGTGCTGCGGTTGTGCGCTTTCATTAGTTGAGTCAGACGATGCTGCATCGCCAGAATGACTTCAACTGCGCTGGCACCACCGCCGATCGCGCCGATATGGATCTCTTCTGCCTGGGTATCATCAATCAGGCGTTGCTGGAGTGTGTCCCAATAATCCAGTAACTGTGTTACCGGTTTGACGCCGATGCAGTGCTGCTGAGCCCCTTTGACACCGCTCAGATCGGGTGTAGAACCTGTATCAATGCAGAGCAGGTCGTATTTAAAGTCCGGATGATTGAGGCACTGAACTGTGCGGGTTTCAGGCTGAATACCTGTGACCCGATCTTCAATAAAGTCGATACCGGCATAGCGACAGAATCGGCCCAGATCAATATGGACCTGATCATAGCTGTAATGACCCGCGATCAGACCGGGTAGCATACCGGAGTACGGTGTCTGAACCCGATCTGAAATCAGTGTGATTCTGACCCCCGGCGGTTTGTTCATTGCCAGCATAAGCAGCGCGATTGCATGGGCATGGCCGCCACCAATAAATAGTAAGTGCCGCTCTGCGGGTGTCAGATCCTGTTGCATAGAGGGAGGTTACCTTTGCGCCGATAAAGATCAGAGTCATAGATCAAAGGCACTATAGTAACGGATTCTGGAATATCGGAGAGAAAAAAAAGCCGGGTGCATGCACCCGGTCAATATGACAAGAGCTTATACCCGGAAATCAGTGTGCAACACTCCGGATAGGTAGCTTGAAGCGGGAAGAGCCTGGCCAAATCAGGCCCTTCCCATAAGACAGATTACCGGTGAGGTGAGAGCAATCTGCCAACCACTTACGAGCGAGATTGATATTATTGTAAATAATAATGATTCGCAATACCTTTTTCATAAAATAATCTGTTTTTTGTCAGTCGCTGATGATTTAGCTGAATCCAGGCTTTGAAAATTGCCACTGGTGGCCAGCGAAGATGTGCGTTTGCAGGAGAGAATAAAAAAAGCCGGGGAGATCCCCGGCATAAGTAATGACAAGAGCCTGTTGCCAGAGCAGGTACAACCACCTGCTGCAACAAATTCGTAATCGGACCGAAATCCGGGGAAGTGCCTGGCCAAATCAGGCAGCTTCCCCCAGACAGAACACCGGTGAGGTGAGAGTGTTCTGCCAACCACTTACGAGCGAGATTGATAGTATTGCAAATGATAATGATTAGCAATAACTTTTTTAAAGAAATATCAGAAAACTCAGGAAAGCTTCGATCGGTTATTTTCTGCAGGCGAAAAAAAGCCGGGGAGATCCCCGGCATAAGTAATGACAAGAGCCTGTTGCCAGAAGCAGGTACAACCACCTGCTGCAACAAATTCGTAATCGGACCGAAATCCGGGGAAGCGCCCGGCCAAATCAGGCGACTTCCCCCAGACAGAACACCGGTGAGGTGAGAGTGTTCTGCCAACCACTTACGAGCGAGATTGATATTATTGCAAATGATAATGATTAGCAATAGCTTTTAGTAAAAATATCCGATTATTTTTGTCGGTCATTTTCTGAAGACGAAAAAAAGCCGGGGAGTCCCCGGCATAAGTAATGACAAGAGCCTGTTGCCAGAAGCAGATACAATCAATCTGCCGCAACAAAATTCGTAATCGGACCGAAATCCGGGGAAGCACCTGGCCAAATCAGGTAGCTTCCCCCAGACAGAACACCGGTGAGGTGAGAGTGTTCTGCCAACCACTTACGAGCCAGATCAATATTATATTAATGAGAATTATTATCAATAGCGTTTGTGAATTATTTTTGTTTATTTTCTGAGGTGAGCAGGCTGACTATGCAGTGAACGATTTTCAGGGCCGCAGGCTTTATCGGGGCTAGCGTGTTTTTAGCCAGCTTATGCCATGCTTATACACAGCTTTACCCACTGTTTTTGTGAGTATCACTGTCGTCTCCAGCCGTCGCTGCAGGAATAGTAATTCTGTTAATGACTTTGCGCTTGTATAAAAAATGTTCGGCTGGAAATGGTTGTGCGTTCTATGATCATTTTTCTATGGCTCAGTATTCGCGGGGCTTACAGGCTGGTTTTCAGAGTTATGCAGACTTTTCCCCAAAGCTTTTCCACAGAAACAGTGGAAAAGCCGGAGACCATTAAGAATCGCGTTATTGGTGGCTCAGAATAGCAACACCCTGTTTATAACCCAGTCCGCCGTTACCATGAACGGCACCGATAGTTTCTTTGCTGTCGGAGAGCTGGTGATACATTTCAATCAGGCTGTTCAGAGCCGGATTGTTCCAGGGGCCTTTTGCCAGGTTCATACCGCCTGTGATCGTAATCCGGTGTTGTTCAAGAAATTCAGGGATCTGTTCCAACAGATCGACAAGACCGCTGGCCAGAAGAAATGCCATAGGCACAACCGGATAGCAGGTATAGGTTTCCAGTAGTGCATTGCCCTGTCTGAACTGCTCTGCAAAATCGACACTGGCTTGCTCACAGGCTGACTGATAGGCCTGCTGCAGATGGTCATAGCTGACAATGTCTTCAACATGTTGCTTGCCGTCGCCGGGCAGAAAGCCGAGGCCAACGCCTTCAACGATGACTCTTTCGCTGGCAGGAATGGTTAGCAGATCCGCAATCTCCGGGTTACAGAGCAGTACCCTGCCAGTGAAGTCGATCAGCGGATTGGCGCAATCTACTCCTCGAAACAGGGGAGTGATGTTGTTGTACCAGCGTTCATCCGGCAGCAGATCAGCGGCAAGATCATCCGATACCACGTTGCGAAAGCTGCACTTATAGTTTTCAAACAGATGGTGGGCCAGATTCTGGAACAGCTCTGCACTGCTGTCATGGCGGTGAATAAACTGTTCGGCCAGTTCGTTGTAGGCTTTGGTTAATGGATAGTCCGGGCCATATACAGCCATCAGATCAAGCCGTTCCTGACGTTCGTAGCCGCTACGGAGCAGGTCTTTACCAGAGATGACCACTGCTTGCTGCTGATCGCTGCTGATCAGCTCTCTGGCTCGTGCAAGGGCTTCTATCGGTGCGCAGCCACTGCGAAAGTGGTTGTCTTCTATATCGCTGTGCCAGGGCGTGCTGAGAGGATCGATGGTCAGGTCGGTGACGCCAATCCCGGCTTGCTGTAACTGGTGCTCCAGCTGCAGGCAGTGTTCCAGGCTGCCGTTATCATCAATGATTTTAGCGGCGGCGATAATCAGCGTCGGGGTCATAGGATAGTCTCCTCAGATTCGGTGCAACTATCCTATCAGGGTTTTCCTTTATTTTCTGCGTCGTTGTGGTTGAGCTGATTTATCGGTCCGGCGGATACCTTTCTCTTCAATGGTGATCAGGCGCTGTTTGTAGAGGTTGCCAATCGCCATCTTAAAGGCTTTCTTACTGGCACCGAACAGTTTGTAGATCACCTTCGGATCGGTTTTGTCGTTGGCCGCGATAAAGCCATCGTGTTCATCCAGCAGTTGCAGGATCTTGCCGGTAAGGTCTGCCGCTTTATGGCGACCCAGCTTCTGCAGGCTGAGGTTGATCTTACCGTCGGGACGGATCTGCTTGATATAACCACGCATTTTCTGGCCGTAGCGCAGCGGTTTGAAAACATCGTTGTCGTATACCACGCCCCAGTGCTGACCGTTGATGATTGCCTTGTAACCGATATGGGTGTGATCTTCGATAATCAGATCTACCGGCTGGCCCTGCTTAAACTGATGCGGGTAGTTATCGATAAAGCGGTTCAGCTTGGTTGAGCCAGCAATACGGTCGGTTTCCTGATCCAGATAGATGTAAACGATATGCTCGCTGCCGGGCTCGATAGTTTTTTTATGCTCGTTAAAAGGTACCAGCAGATCTTTGCTGAGCCCCCAGTCGAAGAACGCGCCGACACGGTTTACATCAACAGCTTTCAGGCAGACAAACTCACCGACCTGACCTTTGGGTTTTTCCGTGGTGGCGATCAGATAATCGTCGGAGTCCAGATAGATAAACACTTCCAGCGAATCACCCACCTGTGTACCTTCAGGCAGATAGCGCTGTGGTAGCAGAATCTCGCCCAGATCGCCGCCATCCAGATAGACGCCGAATTTCACTTCTTTAACCACTTCAAGGGTGTTGTATCTGCCGATCATTGCCATGGGGTAAAGCCTGTTCTGTTCTTGGGAAAATAAAAAACGGAGCCATGCTCCGTTTTTGTGATGACGTAAGCGCTATGGGTTACTGCTGGCCTTCAAGGAAGCTCGGATCAAGCTTCAGATCGGCGTTGCTGTTAACCCCGACGCCGCGATCTTTAATCTGTTCGGCGATCCCTTTGGCTTCGGTCAGTGAATGCATCTCGTAGGTGCCACACTGATATTCGTTCAGTTCCGGAATCTCGTTCTGTTTCTCGACACCCAGTACGTCAGTCATCGCTGCCAGCCATGCATCAGCAACCTGTTGCTCAGCCGGAGAGCCGATCAGGCTCATGTAGAAACCGGTACGGCAGCCCATCGGCGAGATGTCGATGATTTCAACGCTGTCACCGTTCAGGTGATCACGCATAAATCCGGCGAACAGGTGCTCCAGAGTATGGATGCCTTTCTCGCTCAGAATCTCTTCATTCGGACGGCAGAAACGCAGATCAAACACGGTAATGGTATCGCCACCCGGAGTTGTCATGGTCTTGGCAACGCGCACAGCCGGTGCATTCATGCGGGTGTGATCTACTGTAAAGCTATCAAGCAAAGGCATGGTACTGTCTCTCAAATAAATCGTATCCGGGTATTATCCCAGTATTTGGGTTGGAAAATAACCCTTTAAAACGGTTTCAGTGTATTCAGCAGCTTCCGGGCTGGAAAGTTGAGCTTTTTCCCCAGCCGTGAAGCGGCGGGCTGCAGTCTGCGTGGCTGTATTTCCGGATGCCTGGATTTAAAAGAAAAGCTGATCAGATTGCCTCCCGGTACAGGGATACACAGGCTTTCATTGCCGAAGGAATCCTCTATCCGTTGTTGCGCCAGGGGGTGTAAGCCTTTGCCCTCATCCCACAGATTCAGCACCAGAATGCCATCGTCGCTCAGGAGTCGATGGCAATGACGGATAAACTCATCTGCCAACTGGCTGTCCTGCATGCCATCATCATTATAGATGTCGGCGAAGATAAGATCGGTGCTCATGGAGGCGGTGGTCAGAAAATCGGTGGCATCAGCTATCGTTACTCTCAGTTGCTCGGCTCTTGGCAACATGAAATAGTCATAGGCGATGTCGGCAACATCGGCACGCAGTTCTGCGATATCCACTGACAGGCTTTCATCATAGTGATGCAGGGCATGTACCAGCATGCCGCCACCGAGCCCGAGTACCGTAGCGTGAGCCGGGCGGGGTAGGAACACCAGCGCCATAAGCATGCTCTGGGTGTATTGATAGACGGGGCAGTGTGGATTATTGATATCAATCCGGCTTTGCTCACCGCCGTCACCGAACCTGAGGAAGCGGAACAGGCCATCATCGAACACCTGAATTGGGCCGTGCTGATCGTGTCGCTGTTCAACTTTAATGCCTTGCATGCTGATCCTTTTTTATTGCGCTGCACAAGGGATATTGATGGCCGTCAAGGGTTTGTGGCTGATTATGAACCGGTTTCATTTCAGGTTCTGATCCGCTGCACAGTTTTCATACAATCTTATTATTTAGTTGAACAGTCATCACTTTGCAGATGGCCTAATATTACTGCTTCTGACAGGGATTCAGAACAACTATAAAAATTCCGGGAGAGAATTATGAAGCAAAGTGAGCGAGCACTGGCGCAGTGTATTGGTTGTGGTTGTGATGATCATCGCAGCTGCGATACCGATTATGGTAAGTGCACATGGATTATCGTTGATCGTGAGCTGAAAGCCGGTGTCTGCAGTGGCTGTGAAGCGGCATTGCAGGCCTGGCATGACGGTGTCAGAACGCCACCGGAGCTGGCGCAGGCTGCCAATGGCTGAGAGACGATAAGCAAATACAAAAAAGGCGCTCAGATGAGCGCCTTTTTTGTCTCTCTGCTACCAGTGGGCTTGCTGGGCATACTGGTAGCAGTGAAAAGGATCAGCGTTTACCCATCCGGCGAATAGCCTGTGGTGTAAAGTCGCGATGCTTGAAACGGGCGGTGAAGTCAAAACCGTCACCCTCTTCGTTGGTCAGGCTACCGACCAGATAGCGACCGGATTGCAGGTCATACAGCACTTCGGCAGCCAGCCAGGGCACCTGAGCGTCACGGAACTGGATCTGGTGCGATTCGCCGACACGCCACAACTGGCCGCGGCCATCGTAGTGATCGACCACCGCGATCTGCCAGGTATCTTCATCGATAAAGAATACCCGCTTGGCATAGATATGACGGGCACTGTCTTTCAGCGTTGCCTCAACCTGCCAGACCCGGTGCAACTCATAACGGGTCAGCTCGGGATTCATATGACCAGGCTGCAGGATCTGCTCGTAGGTCACATCCCGGTCAGCCAGTTTGAAGCTGTTATAAGGGATATAGATCTCTTTTTTACCCACCAGATTCCATTCATAACGATCCGGCGCGCCGTTGAACAGGTCCAGGTTGTCAGATGTACGCTGGCCATCAGACGCGGTTCCTGGTGCGTCGTAGGCTACCTGTGGTGCACGACGTACCCGGCGCTGACCGGCGTTATACAGCCATGCCTGACGAGGTTTAGCAATCTGGTTCTGCGCTTCATGTACCAGCAGCACGTTACCGGTCAGTCGGGCCGGTGCCTGAATCTGCTGGGTGAAGTAGAACAGGATATTGTCATCCTTCTCGTTCCGGCCGCCTTTCAGGTAGTCAGGCCAGGCCATCCGCTCATTGATTTTAACCGGCACAAAGTTACCGTTCTCATGTACCGGCACCTGAACGTAGGTACGCTCCAGAGAGCCACCGCGGTAGCGGGTCATATGGTTCCAGATCGCTTCCAGACCGTTTTGCGGGATCGGGAAGGGAACACCTTCCAGGGTGTTTTTGCTCAGGCCATTACCACCGTCAGTGAGTTCAGCGTTGACCGCATTCTGGCGCACATTATCGTACAGCCGCTGCGGCAGAGAGGCGGTGCGATGGGTCGGATAGACATTCATAGTGAATGTATCCGGGTACTTGCTGAACATCGCCATCTGGCCCTGTGTCAGCTTATCTTTATGTTGCTCTGCGTTGGCAGCCGTGATCGTTATTAGCGGTTGTTCGCTCGCAAATGGATCAGCGTAACGCTCTCCACCTGCCGGTAAACCGCCATTCCATGCCGGAATGGTGCCGTCGGCATTGCCTGCTTTCTCTGCTCCCAGCGGGGTCAGGCTGCTGCCGAGTTTAGCGGCTTCTGCTTCGCTAACCGCGGCCATCGTATGCAGGCTGAACGTCAGGCCCATGGCAGAACCCAGGATCAGCGCAGTCGATTTAAAATTCATCTTCAATTCTCCTTGGATTCAATACTCAGAAAGATACGGATGCGCTCAGAGATAAAAAGTCGCGGTCTTTGTTTGGAGTGAAATCCCCACCGAAGAAATTGGTATAGCTGATCTGTACCTGATATTGATTCAGATAATCGGCTGTCAGGCTCATCGACAATGTCTTCTCGTCCTCGTTGAATACCGCTCCAGGCTGTGGACCGTAACCCTCAAGACCGTGCTTCAAACTCACCTCAGGCTTAAGGTTTACCCCGGCAAATACATCAGGATAATTCAGCGTCGCTCTGGCGATATATCCGAATGAGTTCTGGGTGACGAAGCCTTCATCGTCAGATGGGGAAAAACCATAAATACCGTTCCGCCCGTACTTGATTGCATTGTCCCCTTCATCCAGGTCGTGTACGTGGGTCCAGCCCAACTCGCCGACCAGCGTCAGACGGCTTGCCCCCATTACCTGATCAAAGTTCTTAATCAGACCTGTCTGCAATTGAGTGATATTAAACTCATCATAGCCGCTGATGGTGCCGCCAAATGGCGCACTGCTGACACGGGAACTTGCTGGGTTGGTTGTATCTGTGCCCAGCGTCAGCATCGCTGCGACCAGCATCGGGCCGTTCAATTGGACAGGTACATCCCGTTTGTGGCTTATTTCACCAGTCCACGCCATATCACCAATGCTGGTACTGAAGCTCAGACCGATCATATTGATATCTTCAGGGTATTCAACAAAATAGGTGCTGTTAAATGCCTGAGTCAGGCCGTGGATTTGTTGTGCCTGCTGTGGCGTGACAAGGGAGCCCAGTACCGCTGCCTGCAGAGTCGGATCCAGTGCCGTGGTTGTAGGGTTATTAGGTGTTTTTATACCGCTGATAATAGGCAATCGGCTATGGTATCTGGAATAAAACAGGCCGAACTCAGTGCCATTCAGCTCTTCAGCGTAGTAACGCAGAGCGATACCAAACTGACCATCGTCGTCCGCTTCTTTTATGCCATCACTAGCCCGGGAAACAACCTGGTTGTCAAAGAAACTACTGATACTGCTATTAAAGTATGTGGCGTCATTGGCTGTTATCTGAGAAGTGGGGGAGTATATACGAATGCCATCACAGCCTTCTGCGGTAAAATCATTGGTGGAAAAGTAGGTACCACAGCCTTCAATAACTGTTTTCTCCCATTCCAGTTGATAGAAGCCTTCAACACTCAGGTTGTCGGTAACCCCAAGAGAAGCGAATGCCAGATTTACGGGCAGCAAACCCTCTTTGATTTCCGCACCGGCGCGGCGAAAGGCGCTGACATCAATCGGGTTGATGACATTATTGCCGCCCTGGATAAAGATGCTCTCGCCCCAGTTAACCACCTGGCGCCCCAACCGGACATCCAGTGGCTGGTCGTTGACTTCAAATTCACCGTAAATGTATGCATCCAGAATTTCAGCGCCAGAGAATTTTGCATAGTCGTTAAAATCGTTGTCGTTCAGTTCCGAGTTGGCGGCGTAGTTGTTTGGACTGTGTCCATGATTTGCATTGCCTTCACTCTGCGCGGAATCGTACCAGTACTTACCACGCACAAACGCGCCGATATTATCTTTTTGCAGCTCCAGATCATGCACGCCTTTAACGACAGTGGAGAAAGCATCGCCTGCCGCGTAGTTCTGTGTACCATCATCATAACTACCGGAACCCGCGCTGGTACCGCCATTGGCCTGGGATATCAGATCGCTACTTGGATCGCTCACCCGCCAGCTGGAACCGATCGATAGCTGTGAATCAAACCGACCTTCGATGTCTCCGATATTGAATTCAACTGCACTGGCTGGCAGGGCGAGGGCGGAAGAGATAATTCCCAGGGAAACACTTTGAGCGAGCCGGCGGCGCAGGAACCGCGGGCGGCAGGTTGCAGACGTCCTGTTCAGTCTGTGTGCCATTGCTTTCACCTTTAAATTGTATTGTTATTTTTGTTCGCTGTTTTTACTGACAAAAACAGTTGCGTGCTACAGGCTGATTCGGACAGCGTCGGAACATCGCAAATAAAGTGACGTTACGTCAGAGTAGATAATTTGCCAACTTTATTTCTATTCACAATAACAATAGCTGTCATTATCACTGACAAAAAAAACCGCAACTATTTTTTTGCTTGCAACTGATATAAGTTAAATGAATAGTTTAGATCTGATTTTCGTCTGACAAACACAATAACATTACAGAGAAAATATGATGGACAAGACCATCACAGTTCCAAGCGGCTACGTCCTCTATCTGCTCCAGCAAGTGGAGAAACAGGGCTACAATCTGACAGAGCTTCTTGATGAGTTGGGTATCGATCCCCGTGAAATTGAGATGCGAACCGAGTTTTCTGCTGTCAAATTCGGTCAGCTGTATCAGCGGATTATGTGGACTGCGCAGGATGAATCCTTCGGTATGCTATCGGGCGGCAGGGTTCCGAATGGCACTTTCAGGATGATGTGTCATGCCATTATTCACTGCCCGACGCTGGAGCGGGCGATCTACCGTTGCAGTTCCTTCTATGAGATCTGCAGAGGGACTCAGGTTAAGCCTCAACTGATCCGCAAGGGCCGTTATGCCAAGCTTTCGTTTGCGCCGATCAGCTCCGCTTCTGAAGAAGAAGTGAAAACACTTCTGGAAAATGAGACGCCGATGGAGGTCCGTACCGGGCTGTCAATGTGGCATCACTTTATCAGTTGGCTGATCGGCACCCGACTGGATCTGAAAGCGGCTTATTTCCGCTTCCCCAAGCCCGATGACAGTTATCATTATGAGACACTGTTTCAGTCGGAAATAAAGTTTGATCAGCACGATCATGCCATCGTCTTTCCGGCCCGGTTCCTCGATTATCCTATTGTGCAGAACGATGAGACGCTGCGTTCATTTCTGCAGACGGCCCCTTATCAGTTGATTGTGATGGTGGATAATGATCAGAGCCTGACCTCACAGGTTGTGGCATTGCTGGGTAAGGATTTCAGCCGTGAACTGCCAGGTTCAGAAGAAGTGGCCTTTAAACTGAATATGTCAGTATCAACACTGCGCCGTCGCCTGTCCGAGGAAGATACCTCGTACCAGAAGATCAAGGATCAGTGCCGGATGAAGGCTGCGGTGAACTATATGGACTCGCCGCAACTGTCGATCAATGATGTCGCAGCGCTGATGGGGTTTGATGAGCCTTCAGCGTTTTTCCGTTCATTCAAGAAGTGGACCGGTATGACTCCTGGCGAGTACCGTAAGAGCGAGACATACGGTCAGAAGTACCGTCTGGTATCTGATTGATATTTATCTGTATTCATCACAAAGCCCTGATCGGAGAAAAATTAAAAAAAATACATTTTTCCCGTTCAGAAGTATTGACACATTCCTCAAATCCTTTAATATACGCGGCCTCACTGGAGGGGTGGCTGAGTGGTCGAAAGCACCGGTCTTGAAAACCGGCGGGGGTTAATAGCCTTCCCAGGGTTCGAATCCCTGCCCCTCCGCCATTAAGGTGAGCAAGTGTTCCTCGATAGCTCAGTTGGTAGAGCAGTAGACTGTTAATCTATTGGTCGCTGGTTCGAGTCCAGCTCGAGGAGCCAGAACGGGTCGTTAGCTCAGTTGGTAGAGCAGTTGGCTTTTAACCAATTGGTCATAGGTTCGAATCCTATACGACCCACCACTTCATAGAAGAAACCGCTTAAAGGCGGTTTTTTTACGCCCAAATTTTGTCATCTGAAGCTTGGCGTATAGGATGAGAACCGTAAAAGGTTCGAGCCTCGCGTAGCGAGACAGCGTTGCCTTTGGCAACGACCCGAAGGGCCAGCGCGATAGCGTGCAGTAATCCTATACGACCCACCACTTCTGAAGAAGCCACCTTAGGGTGGTTTTTTTGTGCCTGAGATTTGTGATTCCTGCATCGTATTTCTTTTCAGCTTCGTCGGTGGCGTGGCTAGACCGGAAGGCAAAGCCTTCCTTGCTCGACCGCATCACAAGTGATGCTAGCTGGTGGCTGGAAAAAGCGAACAGCAGCCAGTATCAAACCATGTACAGCTATCTAATAAAGTTCTTTTCTCGTCTTGCTGAAAAGCATCTGATTGATAGTGAAAAATGTTTCACTCCAGAAATGCCAGGGCTGCATTAAGCAGCTCTCCACAAATCATACTGATTGCTTTTTAGCCTCACATACATTGCCAACGTCACCAGCGCGTCAAAGGTTATTCCCAGTCCAAACAGAATTGCTATTGAATTCAGCGTTGGAACAAACGACTCCTGCTGATACAGCAGATAAGCCCCACCATAGAAAACGGTGTTTACGATTAAAGACTGATAGAGCATCAGATCAGTACGACCACAGCCATAGAAATAACTGTCCAGCACGTTATTTAGAGCAAAGATGGCATAAAAACTAACCAGCAGCAGGGTCAGTTCGGAAACCTGTTGATCATCATTAATGCCCATGATGGTATGGATAAACCATTGCCAGCCGGGAATGGTTAGAAACCATAACAGTATAAACAGAGCAGTTAGCTGCATATAACCCGACATACGAGCGCCGACAAAGCCTTCGTGCGTGGCTGCATCCTGCTTGATCAAATTACTTAGCGCCAGCACCGGCAACAGCAGCCAGCCCCAGATAAACTGGTTGGTCACCCAGTAAACGCCGGACTGCTCGACCTCGTTAACCATCTTGAGGATCATAAACATAAAGGCCAGGTTACGAACCAGCGATTCCAGCCCCGAACGGGCGGACACTATAAACCACTTCTTCAGCCAGCTTTGTGTTGCCAAACTCTGAATGCTGAAACCGAGTACATTTAGTCGATAGAGCCAGAACAACGAACCAGCTACCAAAAAGCTGTTTACTACAATATTTGTCCAGGCCACACCATTAACACCCAATTGCATAGAAAATGAAAACTGGCTGACAAACAAGCTGTCAAATATAACGGTTAAAAATGTTTTGAACAGTAGCAGGCGATACAGCAGACGCTCATGCTTCATAGTCACCAATACCACAATCGCCATGGCATAAAAGGACGACAGTAGAAGACCGACAGATTCCAGCCTTATGTAAGAAACCGTGGCTTTTTGCAGAGCATCTGATTGCTCCATTCCAGCAACCAGTTCGTCGGCGAAGATCAATACAAATATTGACAGCAAACCATAGGCAGCAATAAAACCCACCAAGGCAATGGTGACCCGCTGTTTGAATTGTTTCCTATCACCAACCACCTGCCCAAGAATAAAATACAGCGGCAGCAGTAGGCCTTCTGCCAATACCTCATACATCAAGTTAAGCCAGGCTATCTGAGAGGCGATATTAAAACCCCAGGTTTCTGGTAAGGAACCGAGGAAATAGACTCTCAAAGTGGAATAAATCACTGGAATAAACTGGGTTAGCAACAGGGCTAGAAACAGATGGTAATCCAGTCTTTTCAGGGCGAGCATACTTCTACTGTCCTTGTATCTATACCGTGATAAAAATCAGCTTAATATTAAATCAGTGCAGCTATTATTATGCTTAAACACCAGTATTAACTTTGTTTTCATTGGTTTGCTTTTATTTGCTTGCTTCAATGTCATTATCATTGCATGGCTTATTCAAAAAAGAGTCGAGTTAAAGACAAATTAGGTAAAAGCTTATCCGGTACAGGGGCTTATGGGGAGCTATTGGAAGCTGCTCCCTCATGGTATCTCCGAGAGACGCAAATTGCTGAGTCTCTTATCGGCACGAGGGCGTGCCTCTCTACAGTGTTTTTTTTATACTCCGTGGTGCTTTACGCTTTTTCCAGCTACCAGCTACCAGCTACCAGCTACCAGCTACCAGCTACCAGCAAGCATTGCTTGCAATGCGGTCGAGCAAGTCACGCATGCGTGACGGTCCAGCCCCTCGCCCCTCGCTACTCTTCCCTATATTCAATCCCGGTCACTTCATACCAGATCTCTGAGCCATCCGGCCGGCGGATAAAGAACTCATCCCCGATCTGCTTTTTCAGTAGTTGTCTGGCCATGGGAGAGTCCATGCTGATATAGCCGTCGGTGTCACCGATTTCGTCGGGGCCGACGATGCGGTAGGTGCTTTCGTTGTCTTCTTCGTCCAGTACCGTGACCCAGGCGCCGAAGAAGACGGTAGTGCGGTCATCTGGCAGGCGATCAACAACGGTAAGTACATCCAGGCGTTTGGACAGATAGCGGACCCGTCGGTCGATTTCGCGCAGCTGTTTTTTGCCGTAGATATACTCGGCATTCTCTGAGCGGTCGCCCTGGGCAGCCGCTTCTTTGACCGCCTGTGTTACTTCGGGGCGCTTAACCTTCCACAAGTACTTCAGTTCATCGTCCAGTGCTTTCGCGCCAGCGGCGGTGATGTAGCGGGATTTTGGCGGGGCAGGTGGCCGGTAACGTCCCATAAGTGAACAAAGTCCTTATAACAAGCTCTTATAAAAAGTTCTTATAAAAAGCGCTTAACAAAAGTGCTTATCAAAAGTGCTAAAGAAAAACAGGCTGACGCCGAAACAGTATGGACTGTAATTGTAGGCAATAAGTCTTTTGAATTCATGCAAATAGATCGGATAGAACAGCAGATTGAGACGTACACGTCGTCGTTGACCCAGGCGGTCCACGAAGGCCGTGGTGCGCAGTTCAGTATGCTGCTGAGTCTGATTCATAATGCCGAAGATCTGTCGCAGAAGCAGCCTCATGCCAATACTGCTGAATTCAAACTGCCTGAAACAGAAGGGCTGCAGTATCCGGATCCAGACGGGCTCTATACTGAAGAGATTGCCGGCCGCCTGAATAACTCAATCCGCCATGAAAATCTGGGTGATTATGCCTACGTGGTCAGCCATCTGGATAGTCAGGCCAACACCCCGGCTAATACGGAACTGAAGCAGGATTACTTTGCCCGGATCGGGCTGGCATCAGCCGGTAAGTTGATGCTGAGTGAGATTGAGAAGTCGCAGTTGCAGTTCAGTGCAACTGCCTGATATTGAGCTGATCAGTTCCGATCAGCTGCGCCACTGAATCTTTTCCTGATGACCGTTTTCCACTTTCCACCACTCATCCGGATCATCGCCAGTATTCCAGCCACTGGCGATACAGCGAATCTGGGTATCCATCTCTTTAGCCGCTTGTTCGGCACAGTCCAGATCCTTGATCCACGGGGTTGAGTCGGAGTTGAACCAGACGCTGATCCAGGCTTTACCGTTGACCTTCTCATGGATCATGATCGGAATGTCCTGACCATTCATATTGCCGATATAGTGGTGTACCTGACCCTGGGCATAATCCAGCTGCAGAGGCTGGCACAGGCCGTTGAGCCAGTCGACAATCTGCTCTACCGAGCGGTCTTTAACGTAGATCTCAATATCAGGGTGGCGTTGGTTATCGGTCATAATCGAACCGTCAGTCCTTGTCTTGCTGTGTATCGGTTAACAGAAAACGGAAAATCCGCAGAATGCTCAGGCTAATATAGCCGAAAGCGGTGATAATTACTCCGATAACCGCCAATATCAGTCCAGCCAGGGCGAACAGCTCCTGAGTCAGGCTGGAGCGAAACAGAAATTCCGTAATACCCAGGGTAAGAAAACCCACCAGAAACAGGCCGCCGCCAACCAGCATGATGCGGAAATTCTGCTGCACATTGTCAGCTCTGCGGATCAGAAAGTCTCTCAGGCGGTAGCGTAAACGGCGGCTGTGCACGAATCAGCTCCGGGTAAAGCGCGCCAGATTGACGTCCAGCGTCAGCGTCAGTTGGTTCAGTTCGCTGATGCGTGCTTTAGCGGCAGGGTTGATGCGCCAGCCGTGGGGTGTCATTGCCAGCAGTTGCTGAATCTCCTGCTGATTCTGCAGGGTGAAGTCGTAATGCACGGTTTGCAGTTCAGTGGCTTCAAAGCCCTCTCCGAGCACACTGGCCGGATCGAAACCGGACTGACGGACTTCATCGTAGATCAGCTCCCGCAGTTGTAACAGGTGGCCTTCACCTGGATAAGCGACCAGCAGACTAGCACCGGGTTTCAGGGTGCGGCGGAACTCGTCTGGCATCAGGCGGCTGAACAGCACGGTGACCAGATCCAGCGACTGTTCTGCAACAGGCATGGCTGCGCCGGAGGCTACCATCCAGGTCAGTGCTTTGGTGCGACTGCAGGCCGCCTTCACGGCGTGCTTGGATATATCCAGTCCGGCCAACTGCAGATCGTTGTGCTGTGCCAGCTGTTGCTGCATCAGGGCTGTGTAGTAGCCCTCACCGCAGCCCATATCCACCATCCGAGCGGTCTCGCCAGAAGAGGCGTCAGGCAGTAAATCAGCAACCGTTTTTGCAACCTGCTCAGCCAGCGGCTGGTAGTAGCCCAGTTCCAGAAATGCGCGACGGGCCTGCACCATTTCGGCGTTATCGCCCGGATCTTTGGAGCGTTTCTGGTTGGCTAGTAGCAGGTTCCAGTAGCCCTGACGGGCGGCATCATAGCTGTGATTGTTTGCGCAGCGCAGGTGCTTGTTGTCGCCCTCGAGGGGCGACTGGCAGACGGGGCAGAGTAGTTGAAACTGGCTCACGAGCATTATTTCTCGGTCAGCAGGCGCGCCATAATGTTTTCATACAGCGAGGACAGGGTATCCAGATCCTCTGCTTTAACCCGCTCGTTGATCTGATGAATGGTGGCGTTGATCGGCCCCAGCTCGACAACCTGCGCGCCTGTCGGTGCGATAAAGCGGCCATCAGAGGTGCCGCCAGAGGTGGACAGTTCGGTGTCCCGGCCAGTGATCGCCTTGATCGAATCAACACAGGCATCCACCAGATCGCCACGACCGGTGATAAACGGATTACCGCTCAGAGTCCACTGGATGTCGTAGTTCAGGTTATAGTGGTTGAGGATATCGTAGGTGCGTTGCTTGATCTCTTCGGCGGTCAGCTCGGTAGAGAAGCGCAGGTTAAACTGCACATCAATATGCCCCGGTACCACGTTGGTAGCGCCGGTACCGGCGTGAATATTGGAGATCTGAAAGCTGGTCGGCGGGAAGAACTCGTTGCCTTCATCCCACTGCTCAGTGGCCAGATCATGCAGTGCCGGCGCGGCCATATGGATCGGGTTCTCCACCAGGTGTGGATACGCCACGTGACCCTGCTTACCGCGAATTGTCAGATCACCGCTGATAGAGCCGCGGCGACCGTTCTTGATCACATCGCCAACCTCTTTGGTGCTGGACGGTTCACCGACGATGCACCAGTCGATCTTCTCGTTACGGGCTTCCAGATGATCAACCACACGGGTCGTGCCATTGATGAACGGGCCTTCTTCATCACTGGTGATCAGCAGGGCAATCGAACCTTTATGATCAGGATGGTGCTCAATAAAGCGCTCCAGCGCTGTCATAAACGCCGCCAGGCTGCCTTTCATATCAGCTGCACCACGTCCGCACAGGAAGCCTTCCTCAATCATTGGTTCAAACGGAGGGTGGCTCCAGCGCTCTTCCGGGCCGGACGGCACAACATCGGTATGACCGGCGAAACAGAACAGCGGGCCTTCGGTACCGCGGCGGGCCCAGAGGTTGGTCACTTCCTCAAATTGCAGTCGCTCGATCTGAAAGCCCATCGCTTCCAGTCGTTCGATCATCAGTTCCTGACAGCCGGCATCATCCGGTGTCACTGAACGACGGGAGATCAGCTCTTTAGCAAGTTCAACGGTAGGAGAAAGTGTAGACATCGGGGCACCTTGAAAGGGTATATGAAACTATCTGCGTTGCCGCTGCGGCGTTAAACGTTGGCTTAAAATGCTCATTTATCATCTATAAACTGCGCTTTTGCGCCAACGTTTGCCTTGCATCGACCGCCTCGATTACGTTTCCCGTATCTCGGGGGTAATCGTTCTGTTGTATTGGATGCCACGGGCCGTGGCATCCGGGGGTATTGCTTAGGTTTACTATTTAGTTGTGAGCGTGCAGCTCTTCGTTCAGTTCGATCGCAGACTTGTTAGTCTTCACTTCGATGCGACCGTTCTGAGAGTTACGACGGAACAGCAGATCCGGTTTACCCGCCAGTTCAGCAGCTTTGACAACACCGACTTCATTGTTCTGGTCGTCCAGCAGTGTCACTTTAGACCCTGCAGTCACATACAGACCCGCTTCAACAGTACAGCGATCACCCAGTGGCAGACCCAGACCGGCGTTAGCGCCCATCAGGCAGTTCTCGCCCACAGAGATCACTACGTTGTTACCGCCGGACAGAGTACCCATGGTGGAGCAACCGCCACCCAGGTCGGAACCATTGCCTACCACAACACCTGCAGAGATACGGCCTTCAACCATGCTCACGCCCATAGTACCGGCGTTGAAGTTGATGAAGCCTTCGTGCATTACCGTGGTGCCTTCGCCTACGTATGCGCCCAGACGGATACGGGAGGTTGCCGCCAGACGGGTACCTGCTGGTACAACGTAGTTAGCCATTTTAGGGAATTTATCCACAGAGTGAACGTCGATAATGCGACCCTGAGCGCGGGCTGCCAGCTGACGCTTAGGCAGGTCCGCCAGAGAGATTGCACCTTCGTTGGTCCAGGCAACGTTTGGCAGCTTGCCGAACATACCGTTCAGGTTCAGGCCGTGTGGCTTAACCAGACGGTGAGACAGCAGTGCCAGCTTCAGGTAAACCTCAGCGGTGGATTCAGGATCCGCATCCGCTTCCAGAATGGTCAGGTACATTGGCTGAGAGGTGCCTTTGCAGATCTCGATGATCTCGGCCTGATCTTCCGCATCAACAGACAGAAATGCGCCTTCCAGATCGGTCAGCTGAGCCGCAGACAGTTCGATCGCCTGGTTGCCACCGGTGTAACCGGCTTTCGCAGCGATAGCATCGATCAGGGACTGAGCCGGATTCAGCAGTGGCTGGTTGTAATACACTTCCAGCAGTTCGCCGGCAGAAGACTTGGTTCCGATACCCAGACCCAGTGCAAAAGTACTCATGGTGTTAACTCCGTAAAATCGTCAGTAATTCAGCTGAACAGCGCGCTGTAGTCGCTGTCTTTAAAACCTGTGTGCAGGGCTTCGCCGGTTGTCAGCACCGGACGCTTGATCAGCGTAGGTGTTGCCAGCATCTCGCGAATTGCAGAGGCTTCATCAATATTGTTTTTTACTTCATCACTCAGCTGACGCCAGCTGGTGCTGCGTTTATTCAGTAGTGCTTCCCAGCCCAGTGCTGCAACCCATTGCTCCAGTTGCGCCTGAGTCAGGCCATCTTTGCGAAAATCGTGGAAAGCAAACTCGACATTGTTATCGTTCAGCCAGCGCTGGGCTTTTTTAACCGTGTCGCAGTTTGGGATACCGTACAGTGTGGTCATGCTCTGTTACCTTTCAGTTAAGCCTGCTTTTTTAATTACAGGGATTCAACATAACGGCGGATACGCCACGCGGCTTCCACGCACTCATCCATAGTGGCAACCAGTGCCATACGTACCCGGCCAGCGCCCGGCAGCTCACCGGTTTTGTCTTCGCGGGATACATAGCGACCCGGCAGTACGGTCACGTTCTGCTGCTCAAACAGGCCCTGAGCGAACTTGTCGTCAGCAATCGGGGTGCCTGCCCACAGATAGAAGCTGGCATCTGGAAGTTTAACATCCATCACCGGTTCCAGAATTTCGATCACCGCCGCAAACTTAGCGCGGTACTTGTCACGGTTTTCCAGAACGTGTGCTTCATCGTTCCAGGCTGCAATGCTGGCCAACTGCGTTGGCAGAGACATCGCGCAACCGTGGTAGGTGCGGTAGCTCAGGAACGGTTTGATCAGGTCTGCATCACCAGCCACGAAGCCAGAACGCAGACCCGGTAGGTTAGAACGCTTGGACAGGCTGTGGAACACGATGCAGTTTTTATAATCGTTGCGACCCAGCTGGGCGCAGACTTCCAGCAGACCGACCGGTGGCTGCTCTTCGTCGAAGTAGATTTCGGAATAGCACTCATCGGAGGCGACAATGAAATCATATTCATCAGACAGCGCGATCAGCTTCTTCAGCGTCTTGGCATCGGTGACTGCGCCGGTCGGGTTGCTCGGTGAGCACAGGTACAGCAGCTGACAGCGTTGCCATACGTCAGCCGGTACCGCGTCAAAATCCGGCACGAAATTGTTATCAGCTACGCAGCTCAGGTAGTAAGGCTCTGCACCGGACAGGTACGCAGCGCCTTCATAGATCTGATAGAACGGGTTCGGCGAAACCACCAGAGGGCTGGCTTCGGTATCCGCAGTGCGACCAACCGCAGCCTGAGTGAAGGCGAAGATCGCTTCACGGGTACCGTTAACCGGCAGTACGTTGTTTTCACCGGTCAGTGTGCCCGCTTCCAGTTTAAAGCGGCGCGTGGCCCAGTCAGCAATGGTCTGGCGCAGTTCCGGCAGTCCGGACGTGGTCGGGTAGTTGGCCAGTTTATCCAGATTGCGGGTGAACTCATCCATCACAAATTCCGGTGATGGGTGTTTCGGTTCGCCAATGGACAGAGCAATATGCTCCAGTTCTGCCGGAGGGGTTACCTCGGCTTTCAGCTTCGCCAGTTTTTCAAACGGATAGGGCTGCAGCTTCTGCAAATCTGGATTCATGAAATAACCTTATTTTTTGCCCCGGTTTTCTCGTCAGGAATTGGGGCGCGCCGTTGTCTCAAAAGGAGCAAAATTATACCCAAACGGCAGGTAGCAGGCCAATAATCATTGCGTTTTCTCACCTGATAGAAGGATTTCTTTGGGTGTACGGATAAATTATCTGAATGGCACTGAGCGCTTTGATTTCAGCCTGGGTAATTAGAGCAATCTGTTCCTTTTGGCCGGCAAAACATGAATGGCATAAAGCGTGCTTACTTATTGCAGAATATTTCGGTAATGTTGCAACCTGAATGGAAGACGTTTCGCGTCAAAGGAATGAGTCATGTTTTTAAAAGCGAACGAAGAGCGCTTTCTTTTTAATGTGCAGGGAAGCAGTGCTGACTTTTCGTTGGTCAGGCTGGTCGGTGC
>JAOXSA010000405.1 GCA_025800245.1 Amphritea sp.
GTTGCCATTGCGGCAGCGATGGGCGCTACCTATCGTCTGCGTGATACCACTGATGGTGTGATTCAGGGCGGTATCAGCCTGTCGGTATTCGACGAAGCGTTCAACAAACTGGATGCCGAGAATACTGTAACCTCACTGGGCTTTATGAGCGATCTGGGTCTGCAGACGCTGATCGCCGCGCCGGACGATAAGTACTCACTGATGGCGACCACCATGGATACCATCATCAACGTCTGTCGTGATGGTCGTATTGTGGATATCGATGTTGAGTTCCCGACACCAAACGGTAAAGCGCTGCTGAACTCGGATAACCCATATCGTCTGATGAAAGAGACCGAAGACGAGGATGGCGTTTCCGCTGAGGATGCAGAGGATCTGCTACCTGCCTGATCTGATGTTATCAGCAGGTAGTTATTAGGACTGTTGCTCACATGGCCCAGCGGGGAACCCGTTGGGCCATTTTAGGTTCAGGGGGCTGGTAAACCGGCTCGAAGCTGCACAGGGGGGCCTGATCCTGTCTTAAAATCACTCTGCGGCTGTCGTTGGGATGAGGCAGAGCCTGCCAGCGCTCCGGTGACGAGATCATGCTGTTCAGCATCGGCTGGACTTCAGGCGCAGGAATACCTTTAAACTCCACCATAAACTCATCATTGCCCGGCAGAGCCAGTTGCTCTGAACGCAGCTCCCGAAACTGGTTATTCGCCAGCAGTGCACAGGCGCTGTAAAGATCCCAGTGTGAAGGTGCCTGGCGCAGAGGCATC
>JAOXSA010000406.1 GCA_025800245.1 Amphritea sp.
AAACGCGCTGGCCTCTCCACCATGTACACGCTGCTCCGACAACGAAGGCTGAGCTGGCTCGGTCACGTGCGACGGATGGAAGATGGGCGCATACCAAAGGACATCTTATATGGCGAGCTTGCCTCAGGCAAAAGATCTGTAGGCCGCCCTCAGCTACGCTACAAGGATGTCTGCAAGCGCGACCTGAAAGCCCTAGACATAAATATCCAGTGCTGGGAAGACATGGCAGCTGACCGCAACAGTTGGCGCTCTACGCTTCAGAGACAGCTCAAGGCAGGGGAGGAGCAGATCCAGACCCTAGCCGAGGCGAAGAGAGCCAGACGAAAGGCATGTACAAGTGAGGCAGTCCCAGCAACCATCCACACCTGTGTCAGATGCGGAAAAGTCTGCCAGTCGTGGAAGTACCACGGCATCCAACTGAGGGCTCATCATCCATGGTGGAGACCGACCGACAGAGGCCATTACATTATATAAGAACCGATTCAGCCTGATATATTAAAAAAATAGGCGCCCGATAGCTGCATGTGACTACTGCTGAGATGAAAAAGGAAAAAATTGAAAAATTAGAATTGTTGTCTATACACCGTTATGTTAATAGGAGGCGAGGAATAATTGCCGGTTTTCACGTGACGTCATAAAATTCTAAA
>JAOXSA010000415.1 GCA_025800245.1 Amphritea sp.
GTACGGATAATAAAGAAGTTTGCTAACTGGGCCGCAAAGCCTGTTACAGCCCATATAAGAAGAATTTCACGCGAGAACTGCTCGCTGGACTTCGTAATGAAGCCAATCAGCGCAAGGATGAGCAGTACCTGAGACCAGGCAGATGTGATCCTGAAGATGGACTTTGTCAGCCCGGAGGATTGACGGTAGACTCCCTGCGCCCGATAAATAATCCATATACACAGAGTAGTCACAATCGCTAACAAACGATAGACAGGTGGAACTGAATCAAGCTTGATCAGGCAGAGTGTAAACAACAGGATGCTGACAGCAGCTATATCAGCCAGATTCTGCACCCAGTATACCAAGGACTCATGATTGTTCAGTAGTCGACGGTTTCTCTGCAATGGCAGAGATGGCGTTGCGCCTGCTTTAAGATCCATCTTCACTCGTAGTTTCGACAGTAGTTCTAACTGTTTCTACGTGGTGCGGCCGACTCCTGACTGGCTTTCCAACATATCTGCAGTTCCTT
>JAOXSA010000419.1 GCA_025800245.1 Amphritea sp.
CATGCCGGTGACTGCTATCAGGTTAATTTCGCGCAGCGCTTTACGGCAACCTGTGAAGGCGATGCCTGGGCTGCCTATCAATACCTGCGCGAGCACGCTCCGACCCCATACTCAGCATTCTTTGATACGCCAGATGGTGCCATTCTGTCTCTGTCTCCCGAGCAGTTTTTAGAAGTACAGGACGGTAAGGTCACGACCAAACCGATTAAAGGCACCCGCCCCCGTGGTAACGAAGCCGAAAGTGATCAGGCTCTGAAAGATGAGCTGGCTGACAGCGAGAAAGACCGCGCTGAAAACCTGATGATAGTCGACCTGTTGCGCAACGACATCAGCAAGGTATGCGATCATGGCAGCGTCAGAGTACCGAAGCTGTTTGATATCGAAAGCTACCGTAATGTACACCACCTGGTCAGCACAATTACCGGCAAGCTGAACAACCAGTTCTCACCGATCGATCTGCTTGAGCAGAGTTTTCCTGGCGGCTCAATTACCGGAGCACCCAAGATCCGTGCGATGGAGATCATTGAAGAGCTGGAGCCAAATCGCCGCAGCATCTATTGCGGCTC
>JAOXSA010000429.1 GCA_025800245.1 Amphritea sp.
CTACGGATTGCGTTATATGGGAACCCTGTATGGGCTGGTGTTCTTCTCCCATCAGTTAGGTGGTTTCCTGGGGGTATGGCTGGGTGGCACGATGTATGACCAGTACGGCAGCTATACGCTGGTCTGGTGGGTTGGTGTCGGCGTCGGGGCGTTTTCTGCGCTAATTCATCTGCCGGTCAACGAGAAGCCCTGGGCGGGCAGGCAAACAGCAACTGCTTAAGTGCAGGCTGCTCAATGTTATGTCATGACTGAGGTAAGACTGAACGCTTCAGAACCGCTGTTTTATGAGGTTGGTTGAAACAGGAATCAGTGAGCCTGACGAGTGGATATAATCAATTGTGATCACCGGGGCGTTTGTCCCGGATCACTGCTGATTTCGCACAACCTTCATAACGAGCTCTACCCACTTCTTATCGAAATCCACTTCGGCTTTATTACTGATTTCCAGCAGGGCACGCATCAGTGGTCGTTTGTGGTGTGAGACACTGGTGTGGCCATGGGTGATGGCTTCAAAGGTGTGCACAATGGCGATTATTTTAGCTCCGGTACTGATCTGATCACCGCTGAGCCCTTTGGGATAGCCCTGACCATTCATCAGTTCCTGATGCTGCATAAGCATTGTTCCGGCACTGTGAGAGTCAAACATTGAGCGCATCAGGTGTGCTGAGACCTGCACATGCTGGCGCATCAGCTTGATCTGATGAGCGTCCAGTGAGCTCTGTTTGGTCAGCAATGTGGTGGGCAGGAAAGCCATCGCAATGTCATGAGTGAACAACGATGCCGCCAGTTCGTTCGCATCCACCGGACTGCCACCGGCTTCATTCAGAGCCAGCGCCAGTTTGACGACCCGGTCAGTCCGTCCTTGCCAGTAGCCAACCCGTTGTTCACACGCCTGCGCCATGTTGTACAGAAATTGCAGATCAGTACTGGGTTGGATATAGCTATCCAGCCAGTGCTTCTCTTCCTGTGGTACCTGCCGTGTACTGGGGTCAATCAGAGCAATGATATCAACCAGTTGTGGGGCGATCAGCTCCGGTGAGGCTCCGGATAGCTTCTGCAGACCCGCACCGACGGCCGCATAGAGCTCGGAGTCGTATTCTACCTGCCCATTTTCATTGTATTGATCCATGAAATCACGGGCTTTGTCCATCAGCAGTAGAACCAGATCACCGGCCCGGTCTGAAAAGGGAATCTCCCCGTCGCGGACCATATCCAGCACGTTTTCAAGCTCCTGAAGGATCATCACCATCGGTTTGAAACTGATCATACTGGAGTTGGCTTTGACGGTATGAACAGTCCGGAACAGATCATTCAGCAGGGCATCATCCTGTGGAGCATGTTCCAGCTCTACAATACTGGATTCACAGAGACGATACTGATCAACAAAATCTTCGTAAGCTTCAGCAAAGATTTCGCTATCAAGCGTACCTCCAAGTGAAAATGTAGCCATTGAATGATCCTTTCCGACGACAGGGCAGTTATTCTCTAAGCAATATACAGCATGCTTCACTGTTTCAAAGTAGTAATAAGGCTATCAGCTTTAAATGTTCGTTTATTGCTTATCAACCCCGGAACTTTTTCTGTTGAAGCCAGAATCCGGATAACCTGATGACATTCAGGCGACAACTATCTGTTTGTAAGCTTCAGCCTCAATAAATGCACCCTCTTCGGTTTGGTAACCGATAACCGTTTCATTGATCGTCAGCTGGGTCGCTTCTTCGTCGTGTTCGAGGCGAACAGCGATCTCTCTGAAAGCTTTTCTACTGATGCGGGCAAAGCGGGTTTGTTTATCCATCTTAATTCCTTTTACTTCGGAGTGCCGATAATCCGGACTCCGGAAAAACCGAGTCTGCGCAGAAGGCGGGCATGGAACTCTGCTTCAGGTCGTGCCTGAAAAACAGCTGAATCGAATAGTATCTCTCCATAAGCATTCGAATAGCTTATCTGGTATTGCATGATCGTTATCCTTAACGTGATGCGTTGATCTGAAAAGTGCCTTCTGCCCCGGTTGATACTGCTGAAGGGGAGCAGAGCAAAAGGCGGGCACAGTGTAAGCGGGATCTGTCTGTAGCGGGAATAGGAAAAAGTCTGAATTTGCCTGTAAATGCCGGGATATGAGGTTAATTTCCTGTACTGCTTGTTACTACAGATATTAACGGCAGGAGATGTGTCCAGAGTGTTCAGCGTGTCTGAAAGTGTCTGCGATAACTGCCCGGAGTACCTTCCATCCATTGCTCCCAGGCTCTTCGCAGGCTTCTTTCTGCGGCAAAACCGCACCGCTCTGCGACTGCGTCCAGCGAAAAGCTGGTTTGCTCCAGCAGTTGTCGGGCTAATTCAACCCGCGCCTGTTGAAGATACTGCTGGACACTGAATCCGGTTGCTTCGGTGAACAGTCGTCGCAGATGGCGTTCGCTGAGAAAAACCTCATCGGCTAACTGTGCAATCTTCCAGTCCTGTCCCGGAGCCTGCATGATCAGGTCCTGAACTTTGTGGATGCGTGACTGGGTATGGTTGCGGTGCTGCAGCCAGAAACTGAGCTGTGGCTCATTGCCCGAGCGTCGCTGGTAGAGCACCATCTCCCGGGCGATCTGTAATGCAGTATCCTGATCCCAGTGCTCTGCGACGAGTTGCAGGCAGAGATCAAGACCGGTGGTGATCCCTGCGCTGGTCCAGATATTGTCATCAGCGACAAAGATACAGTCTTCCTGCACCTGTGCCTGGGGGGCTATCTGGCTCAGTGAGCGGGTCAGGTCGTGGTGGGTAGTGCAGCGTCGTCCATCCAGCAGTCCTGCTTTGCCAGCCAGTATGGTGCCTGAACAAATACCTGCTAACAGGCCAAACTGATTGCCCAGTCCGGCCAGCCAGCTTATTGCTTGCTGGTATTCCGATTCATGCAGGTGTCTGTCCAGACGACTGGTACCGATTAACAGTAACCAGTCATCCGGTTCAATGCTGTCCGGAAGTGCTTCCAGCTGAGCCAGATGTAATCCCTGTTTAGAGGACACTTCAGGACAGGGGGATATGTAATGCAGCTCAAGCGCATCTTCCAGAATGGGATGGGCAAATATCTGCGCCGGTGCCGCCAGATCCAGAATATGGACTCTGGGTAGCACCAGCAGATAGATTCGACGTCGTTTAGCCTGCATATTCCTCGGTCCAGCGAATGGTGGCAAAACGTTTCTCCAGTACCAGGCAGGTACGCTCCTTAATCTCCTCTACAGTTACCAGCTTTCCTGTAAAAGGGTCCTGCATCGGAAACGTTAAGGTTGCATCGACAACATAATCGACTTCATAGCCCAGATCACTTCCCACCCGGGTAGTGGTTTCGCAACACTGCTCGGTACGGATACCGCTGATGACCAGCTTCGTGATTCCTCTGGCCTGCAAGTGCTCATGTAAACCGCTGTCCAGTAGTGCGTTATGTACATGTTTATTAAATACCGGATCATCCGCCTGTTGATCCAGAAAGTCCATTAAGCGGACGAATCCGGACTCCGGCGAGAATACTCCGGTTGCCTCATTGTGCAGAACAAAGATAACGTCCCAACCCTGGTGGCGGGCATGAGAAATTAACTGGCGCTGTTTCTGCTGATAAGGTGCGAAATCTTCTTCGTTCCAGTAGTCACGCTGTTTAAAAGAGTTCTGAACATCAATTACTAAAAGTGCAGTATCGGTCATGCTTCAATCCCTTCTGTTGTAAACGAGGTTGGGATTATTGTGCACAAGACCGGAGTGATAGATCAGATACTAACCGGACCAGAACCGGACAGAATTGGCCATCTGGCCAGTTGTCACCAGAAAGTTGCCATTAACGGCAGCAGATATTCAGCCAATGGTATCTGTGCAGCCAGTTCTTAATCTTCAGCCAGACCGTAACGTTGAATAAATTCAGTGGTTTTCAGGCCCTGAATCGCTGTCTTCACAGAAGGATCGTGGCGTTTGGCTTCACTGATGGCCAGGTGAATGGTCAGTTCAAATTCCGCGGCGTTTTCCACTTCAAACAGTGTACCTTGTTGGATAAGAGGCTCGGCGGTAGAGCGGGCGAGGTATGCGGAGCCGCCAGTGACCAGCATCTGTTCCAGCGCCTGAGACTCCAGTGCAACGGTGATGCGGTGGTGGGGCACGTCTGGATAGGCCCGATTATGCTGTTCACGGAACTGATTGCCCCAATCGACAAAGATATAGCCTTCGGCTTGTCCCTGGCAGACGGTGCGAGGCTCGGTCGCTACCATAATCAGTTGTTCGCGGAACAGTGGTGTCTGATAGAGGCCGGGGCCCGGTAAGGGCTCAAAGATGATTGCCAGATCCAGCAATCCTTCCCGCAGTTCCTGCAGAAGATAAATCGAATAGTCAGACTGAATCCGGGTGGCGATGCCCGGTGCGTGATTGTTCATCCAGCCCAGCCAGTCGCTGTATATCTTATTCCAGTAGTGCACCGGAATCCCGAGACTGACGACACCGGCGATACCTTCCGGCAGAGAGACTTCCTGTTGCGCCTGCTGCCAGGTTTTTACCATCGACAGGGCAAACGGGTAGAACGCTTTGCCGCCATTATTCAGCGCGACACCGTCACGTTTGCGGGTGAACAACTCGCGGTTGAGTCGCTCTTCCAGCGCTTTAATCCGGGCGCTGACCGAGGATTGGGTGATATGCAGATTTTCTGATGCTTTCTGAAAACTGCCGGTGGCAGTGACTTCCAGAAATGCACGCAGGTTTTCGATATTCATAGCGGCTACATCGAAGCTCTATTGTCTGTACTGCATTGAATCATAAGACAGAAATCGTTGTATATCGAAAAATGTTCTGTCTCTTATCCGGGTTAAGACAGCTGTAGCGAGACACGCCCTCGTGCCGAAAAATGAATACATCGGCACAAGGGCGTGTCTTGTTACATATCTGATTAAGCTTGCAAGGAGACCGGATTACACCGGCTCTTTGGATAAGCCTTTATACAGGCTGTAACACATAAAGATCAGAACCACACAGAACGGGAACCCGGTTGAAAGCGTGGCCGCCTGCAGTGATCCCAATCCGCCCCCTACCAGCAGGGCGATCGCTACCAGACCTTCAAAAGTACACCAGAATACACGCTGTGCGACCGGTGGGTTAAGAATGCCGCCGGCAGTAATGGTATCGATTACCAGTGAGCCACTGTCGGATGATGTGACGAAGAAGATCACGATCAGCAACAGTGAAACGAAAGAGACAATGAAACTCATCGGTAACTGATCCAACAGGCGGTACAGAGACAGCTCTGGCTTCCAGTTCACCACGGTATCCCGGACACCGTCATAGCCCATCGCCATCTGTTCAATGGCGGTGCCGCCGAAAACAACCATCCACAGCAGGCAGAAGATAGTTGGTACGATCAGTACCGCAATAACGAATTCACGTACCGTACGGCCTCGGCTGATGCGGGCGATGAACATGCCTACAAACGGCGACCAGGCAACCCACCAGGCCCAGTAGAAGGTGGTCCAGCCATGGTAGAAGCCAGTATCTTCACGGCCGACAGGGTTGGACAGTGGTACCGCGTAGTAGAGATAGTCACCCAGTCCGACAATGAATTTGCTCAGCAATTCGAGGGTCGGGCCTGTGAACATAACAAACAGCAGTAACCCTACCGCCATGATCATGTTGATCTCACTCAGGCGCTTAACCCCAGCGTCCAGACCTGCTACTACCGAACAGATGGCGATCGCGGTGATACCGAGAATCAGGATGATCTTAACAATGGTGGTTGGCTCAATGCTGAACAGCTCGTTCAGGCCGGCAGCGATCTGCTCGGCACCGTAACCCAGTGAGGTGGCCAGACCGAATACGGTGGCAAACACCGCCAGGGTATCAATCACATGGCCGGTGAAACCCCATACCCGGTCTCCCAGCAGGGGATAAAACGCAGAGCGCAGGGTCAGTGGCAGACCGTGGTTATAGCTGAAGTAAGCCAGCGCCAGTCCGACCACAGCATAAACTGCCCAGGCACTCAGGCCCCAGTGGAAAGTCGCTGCGGAAATACCCAGGCGGGCCGCTTCTTCGCTATCACCGGCGACGCCCAGTGGTGGGTTGAGCATATGCGTCACAGGCTCAAGTACGCCGAAGAACATCAGACCGATACCGATACCCGCGGAAAACAACATTGCCAGCCAGCCTGGGGTACTGAATTCAGGTTTGGCATCCGCACCGCCGATTCTGACCCGGCCGGTTCTGGAGAAGGCGATAAACAGGCAGAACAGCACAAAGAAGTTCACGCTAACCACGAAGAACCAGTCCAGCTGAGAGGTCAGCCAGGGACGCAGCTCGCCGAACAGGGTTGCGGCTTGTTCAGAGAATCCCAGTGTCAGGGCAACAAACACGATAATGCAGAGTGCTGATACAGGGAAGACCAGATTGTGAATATCCATGCCAAAGGGCTGGATATTATCCTGACCGATCTGGTAATCGGTTGTCGAAGAGAGCGGCGTGGGCCTTTCTTCCAGGGTGCTCATAATTTAACCTCTTGATATTTATGCTTTTATTTTTTGAGGGCGTAGTGGTTTATCAACACAGATCAGCATAGAACTGTGCTGTTGGGGGGAACTGAACAGGTTCGGAAAGACCGGTAACGAGGTTTTCGTTACCGGTTAAGCAGATTCGTGGTCAGCTGCGCAGTAACTGATCAGATTGCTCTTCAATCAGTTTCAGTACGCTCAGGTGAGGCACTTCAGGACCATACTTTTCGGTGGCGGTCTGATAGGTGCTGTAAACCTTGTCTGCCAGCGTCATATCGATACCCAGATGGCTGCCCAGCTCAGTGATCAGGCGCATATCCTTGGTGGCCAGACCCAGTGCGAAAGAGCGGTCATAGCTGCCGTCCAGTACTTTCGGAATATAGCTGTCGACTACATAGCTCTGGGCACAGCTGTTCTGCAGAACGTTATGCAGGACATCCAGATCAAGATCCGCTTTAGCACCCATCATCAGTGCTTCACCGATTCCCTGAGCGACCAGGTAGTTCAGGTGCAGCTGGGCCAGCTTGGTGACATAACCGGCACCGGCAGGTCCCATGCGAACGGCTTTTTTGGTGAAAGATGCCAGCAGTGGTGCAAAGCGTTCCAGCACATCCTCATCAATACCCAGCAGCATAGACAGGGTACCGGCAGCAGCGCCTTCGGCACCGCCAGTGACCGGACCGTCAATCAGTGTCATTCCTGCAGGCGCAGCACTCTGTACTTTTTCCCACTCGGCCAGTTCATTGGTGCTGGTTTCAAACCAGACTGCATTGTCCTGAGCATTTTCCAGAATGCCTTCCGGACCGAATGCGACCTGATTCACCTGCACTGAACTTGGCAGGGAGGTGAAGATCAGTTCACAGTTCTGAGCAATATGCTTAACTGATTCACCGGCGGTGGCACCGTCGGCAATAAACTTTTCTACCACGGTCTGGTTCAGGTCCAGTACCAGCAGTTCGTCACCCTGTTGTTTGCAATAGTTGAGCAGATTGGCTGCCATGCCTGAGCCCATATTGCCCAGACCGATAAAACCGATTTTCATTGTTATTTTCCGCTATGTCGAAGTTGCAGAGCAGCGGGCAGGTCAGACTGCCCGCTGCGGTAAAACTGTTCGTAATCCGGTAGGGATCAGAACTTGTAGGATGGATCCATACGGTCGCACTTGCGCAGCAGACCCGGCCACTCGTACATGCCAGGAGAGAACGCTTCGTACTGCTTCGCAGCCAGTTCCCACAGTTCAGTCGCGCCGGGCTCGATTGGCTGACCAGTAGCCAGTGCCTGCAGAGCCACTTCACACATACGCACCAGGTAGTACATGTTCATAAAGCATTCGCCCGCTGTTTCGCCGACAGTCAGGAACCCGTGGTTTTTCATCACCAGGCAGCTGTTCTCGCCCATGTTCTCAGCGATACGGAAACGCTCATCCGGATCAACTGACAGACCTTCCCAATCATGGAAACCGACCTTGCCGTACAGCATGGAGGAATCCTGTACCAGGAATGGCAGCTCTTTCAGAGCGGTAGCCGCAATGGCGGATTTTGGATGAGTATGGAAAACAAACTTGTTGTTGCGGTGGCTATCACTCAGGTGGATTGCGCCGTGAATTATAAAGCCCGCAGTATTCACATCGCTCGGGCCTTCCAGCACGTTACCTTCCTCGTCTACCTTGATCAGGTTAGACGCGGTGACCTCTTCGTAATTGAGGCCAAAGCGGTGCATATAGAAGTGATGGTCAGAACCCGGTGCCCGTGCGGTAATGTGGTTCCAGATGGTGTCATCCCAACCAAACATGTGGGTCAGTCGGAACATCGCCGCCAGATCGATACGAACCTGTTCCTGTTGTTGTTCAAGTGTCAGCTCTTGTGTTGTCATGCTGTAGCTCTCTTTGTTTTTGTGGTTTCACTACCATTTTTGAAATTCCCGGATCGGCTCGCTTAACTGGCGGCGGCGATCCGGGAGGGATGCTGGTGCAGCGGAAACGGCGCTTCGCCGTTTTCGATGCGCCGGATATTGTCGGCAATCAGTCGGGCAGCAGAACGGGCGTAGGTGGCGCCCGACATATGCGGGGTAATATCAACCTGAGGGTGCTGCCAGTAAGGTGATTGTTCCGGTAACGGTTCAATGGCAAAGGCATCGAGCACCGCGCGGCTGACGTGCTGGCAGTCCAGGGCTTTGAGTAATGCCTGGTCGTCGATCACTTCACCGCGGCTGATATTGATCAGTGCTGCCCCCTCGGGCAGTTGTTGTAGCCGTGTATCATTAATAAAGTGACGTGTACCCGCTGTCAGCGGCAGGCAGTTCACCAATACGTCGGTCTCTGCCAGCGCTGTCGCCAGTTGTTCATCGCCTTCATAACAAGATATACCGTCAATCTGCTGGGGATAACGATCCCAGCCTTGCGCTGTAAAACCGTTGTTGTGCAGACGCTGGGCGACGGTTTTACCCACTGCGCCTAGCCCCAGAACAGTGACTCTGAAATCCCGTGGCTGGCCAATATCGTGACGTTGCCACAGGCCTTGTTGTTGCTGCTGACGGTAAACTGAAAACTGGCGATGCAGATCCATCACCCAGTAAAGGGTGTAGAGCGCCATATCATTGAGTACTTCAGGATCGATCAGTCGCACGATCGGCAGATCAGGCACGCTGTTATCCTGATCGATATGTTCAGTGCCCGCGCCCAACAGAAGAATGCCTTTCAGGTTGGGATAGCGTTGCAGATCACCCGCTGGGTGATTCCAGATCACTGCATATTCGATCTCTGATGCAATGGCATCCAGTGTCTCGTTGTCCAGCTGGTTGTAGATATACAGGGGCTGCTCGGGTAACAATTCTCCCAGAATCTCAGCCCATGAGGCATTATCGTAGCCGTGGTTATTCAGCAGTATGGACATCAGCTTGTTCTCTGGTTTCTTTACTTACGGTTTCAGTACTGACGCTGTGCAGGCCAAGAACACCGACCAGAATCAACGCGATAAAAAACAATCGTCCCGGACTCATCTGCTCGGCGAAGAACAGCACTCCCAGACAGGTGATCAGTACAATGCCCGCGCCGGACCACACCGCGTAAACGATGCTGATATCCAGGGTCTTAGCACTGAGATTAATCAGGCTCAGAGCGATAACGAAAAACACAAAGCAGAGCACCGAAGGCAGCAGGTTTGCGAAGCCTGAAGACAGCTTCAGGCAGAAGGTGCCAGCGACTTCAAAAAGGATGCCTAATGCCAGATAACTCCAACCGCTCAAAGTAATGCTCCCGTCCGGAATTCAACTGCATTTCACTATGGTTTCTGCCCCTCTGGCTGTAAAACGGAAAATTTAGATCGGGGGTATCTATACATTTTGAGGCCCTTTTCTGGCGTGGGCT
>JAOXSA010000440.1 GCA_025800245.1 Amphritea sp.
GAACGCCAGCGATGTCGATGGTCTGAGCGACGGCAGCTACTTCAGCGTCTCGGCGCAGCCGGGGGTGGGCAGCGCCAGCATTGACCCGACCACCGGCGGCTGGCGTTTTACCCCACCGAACGCCGACTGGTTCGGGTCGACGAGTTTTACAGTGACGGTGACCGATGATCTGGGTGGTACCACCGAACAGGTGATCTCCGTGACCCTGGCCAACGTCGATGATGCTGCGGTAATCAGCGGCGATACCGCGTTCAACGGTAACGAAGGGGCGGTGGTCAGTGGTGACCTGAACGCCAGCGATGTCGATGGCCTGAGCGATGGCAGCTACTTCAGCGTCTCGGCGCAGCCGGGTGTGGGCAGCGCCAGCATTGATCCGACCACTGGCGGTTGGCGCTTTACCCCACCGAATGCCGACTGGTTCGGGTCGACGAGTTTTACAGTGACGGTGACCGATGATCTGGGTGGTACCACCGAACAGGTGGTGAGTATCACGCTGGCCAATGTAAATGACCCGACGCTGATCACGGGGGATACCTCCTATACCGGGCTGGAGGGTGACCGGGCCCGTGGTCAGGTGAATATCAGTGATGCTGATGGTATCACTTCCTACATTGTTACCGGTGCCTCGCGGCATGGCATTGTGACTTTCAGTGCCACAACCGGCGAGTGGAGTTATCGTTCTCAGAATCCTGATTGGTTTGGGACTGATCTGTTCTCCTTTACTGTGATTGATTCGCTTGGCAATCGGACTCAGCAAACCATTGTAATCACACTGGCAGCGGTGGATGACCCTGCAGTAATTGGTGGGGATACCGGATTTAAAGGCGTCGTCGGCAACAATGCTGAAGGGCAGCTTATAGCCCGGGATATAGATGGATTGTCTGATGGCAGTTATTTCAGTGTGGCTGCCGGGCCTGCAGAAGGGCAGGTACAGATTAACCCTGAAACCGGAGCCTGGCGATTCTTACCACCTGAAGAGGGTTGGATTGGCAGTGTCAGCTTCAGGGTTGCCGTTACAGATGATCTGGGTGGTGTGACCGAACAGCTGATTTCGGTGCAGCTTGCTCCTGAACCGGTTACTCCGGGGGGCGGAGAGGGAGAGTCCGGTGGTGAAGGGAGCGGTGGTCCCGATGAAGGTGGGCCGGATGAAGGCGAAGAAGGGGTAAAGCCTGTTCCGGAAGAAGAGGAAGGTGCCGTTAAGCCTGCGCCTGAGACAACTGCTGAAAAGCTGGCGACATCCCGCATTCCGGATATCAGTATCATTAACGCACCATTTGATTCAGTCACTTCAGTGGACCGGTCGCCGGTGATGCCTGATCCGCTACAGGCAAAATTTATCGATCTCCGAAATCTTGATATGCCCTCTCCGGAGCAGCCGGAAGTGGATATCTTAGCCATTCAGCCTCTGCTTAAGAACGACGACTTCACCCGGGAGCTGGATGATCTGCGTCATGAGATTAATGCTGATGCTGAAGCTGATCGAAATGACTTTACGCTCAGTAAAGAGACAGTGGTCGGGGTGACTTTCAGTGTTTCAGCGGTATTGCTCAGTGGTGTACTGCGGGCCGGCTCGTTACTGGCCTGTTTTGTCTCAATTCTGCCGCTCTGGAAAAGCTTTGATCCTCTGCCCATTCTGAATGCTTATAGTCGGCATACTGATGCTCAGGAGCCTGATACTGAAGCAGATGACAGTCAGCTCGAAACGCTTTTTGACAGGCCTGAAGAGCCGGAAAGGAGAGTCAATTGAATCTGCTCAGCTTATTGAAATCCCCGCTGCTGCGGATCAGTTTCGGACTGTCGATGCTGACGGTCATGCTGTTGTTATTGACCGACCTCCTGGGGTTGATGCCCGATCCGAGGCAGGCAGAAATCGAATCCCGTAAAGTGATTGCTGAATCGTTGGCGGTACAGTTATCCACAGAGCTCGGCAATAGCGGCCTACAAGGTGTTGAGACAATTCTTCAGGCGCTGGTACAACGCAATGAAGCCGTGCTATCGGCTGCTGTCCGCCATGATATTAAGGGGGTGGTGTCTGAATATGGAAATCATCAGCGGCACTGGCAGCATTTACCCGGCAACGGTTCCACCACAACCCATATTCAGGTGCCTGTGTTCAGTCAGGATGGCCGCTGGGGAAGAGTGGAGCTGAGCTTTGTGCCTCTGGAGGAAGCCGCAAGGCCGTTATTGATGCGGCGTTCATTCCTCAGTCTTTTGTTGTTTATCGGTGGGGTGGGGTTTGTCTGTTACTGGTTATTATTACGTCGGGCACTGCGGGAACTTGACCCCAGTGGTGTGATCCCTGAACGGGTGCAGCGGGCGCTGGATACTCTGGCCGAAGGGGTCCTGATTATTGACCCGCGCGGTTATATAGTCTTCTCAAATCAGGTATTTGCCCGATTTTTAGGCGTGCCGGCAAAAGCGCTGGTGGGTAAATCCAGTGGTAATTTCAGCTGGTATGTGGATGCTGAAACGGGTGAGACCGAACTGCCCTGGTTGCGTTTGTTACACGGTAATGAGATTGACAACGGCGCCACTGTAAAGCTGAAGATTGAGTCGAGAAAGAGCTTGCTTTTCAGTGTTAATGCTTCGGCAATTATGGGAGACAAAGAGGATATCCGGGGCGTTCTGGTGACCTTTGATAATATGACGGAAATAGCTCGCAGGAATGCTGAGCTGAGTCAGGCGCTGGATAAGCTGGAGCGCAGCAAGCAGGAAATATCCCGCCAGAATACCGAGCTGCATTTTCTGGCGACCCACGATCCTCTGACCGGAATTCTTAATCGCCGATCGTTGTTTCAGGGCTTTGACTCATTGCTGGAGGTAGCTCAGGCATCCGGCGAATCCCTCAGTTGTATCATGGTCGATATTGATCACTTTAAAGCGATCAATGACCGGTACGGTCATGGCGAGGGCGATAAAGTGATCAGAACCATTGCTCGCTTATTGTCGCAGCACTCCCGACCCAGTGATCTGGTGGGACGCTACGGAGGTGAAGAATTCTGCCTGGTGTTGCCCGGCGTGGATATTGAGTTGTGTCGAACCATTGCTGAGAGGATCCGGATATCTGTTCAGGATGCTCAGTGTACCGACAGTCATCCTGAATTACGGATTACTTCCAGTTTTGGTATTGCTAGTCTGCAGGTGGGTTTATCCGACTCTAAAATGTTGGTTGAGCAGGCAGATGCCGCGCTTTATGAGTCCAAACAGTCCGGGCGTAACAGAGTAACCAGTTGGTTTGAAATTTCTGCGGACAGTGAGGCAGAGCTGATAATGGCCATTGATCCGGATCAGACCGAATCATCCGCCCTCGGTGAGGATTCTGAGCCTGGTACGGAAAATGAATATGCAGGTGTGATTCAAACCAGCTATGCGGATTCTCTGAGCTCTCCTGACAGTATGTTGCTGTATGACCGGATTGATCAGAGCATCCGCCGAACAGAGCGGGACCAGACTCAGCTGGCGGTGTTGGTAATTGATATTGATACCCTGCAGCGGGCTTACGATACTCTGGGGCTGACCGTCGGAGAAAAAATAGCCAGGGCGATTACCGAGAGACTGAAGCAGATTCTTCGTGCTACTGATACAGTGGCGCTGACCGGGGAAGATGAGATGCTTTTCACAATCCTGCGTCTGGAAAGTAATAAGATGGCGCTGCTGCTCACCGATATTCAGTCTTCGGCTTATGTCAGCCATATTCTCCAGCGGATTTTCAGCGCTCTGGAGCAACCGGTAGAAGTGGAGACCCATGATTTCTATCTGAATGTGAATATCGGTGTCAGTCTCTATCCGGACGATGGTCGGGATCCGGAAACCCTGATGGTTAATGCCAGCAGCGCGATGCGCGCTGCGCGGGAAACTCAGGGACGCAACGAGTTCCGTTTTTACTCTACTGAAATCAATGCCAGGGTGACTCAGCAACTGCGTCAGGAAGCCGAGTTGTTCCGGGCGATGGATAATGTTGAACTGACCCTGCACTATCAGCCGATCATCGATCTGAAAAGCGGCGAGGTCTGTAGCTTTGAGGCATTGATGCACTGGGAGCACCCGCAGCGGGGATTGCTGCATCCGAACGATTTTATTCCTCTGGCTGAGGAAACCGGGGTCATCTGTGAGATGACCCAGTGGGTAATACGCTCAGTGTGTCAGCAGTTAAAACTCTGGTACAGCGCCGGCTATGGCTGGCTGACCGTCGCTATCAATCTGTCACCAGTGGAACTGAAAAATCCCCAATTGGCGGAGCAGATACTCAATAATATTGAGGAGTGCAGGGTACCTGTATCTGCAATCGAGATCGAAATCACTGAAACCGGTGTACTGCAGTCGCTGGGTACAGCGCTGGATATATTGCAGCGCCTCAACGAGGCCGGGATTAAACTGTCACTTGATGACTTTGGCGCGGGTTATTCTTCGCTGAGTTATCTGAAGCAGTTCCCCTTATCCAAGGTCAAAATTGACCGCTCATTCATTACCAGTGTGACGGAGAATAGTGATGATGTGGCGATTGTCAGTGCGATTAACTCCATGAGTCATCATCTGGGGCTGACTGTGGTTGCCGAAGGCGTAGAAACTGAAGCCCAGCTACGCTTTTTACAGGATCTGCGCTGCGATCAGGTGCAGGGCTATCTGTTCAGTCGTCCGATTCCCAGGGATCGGGTATGTGACTTTCTCGAGCAGCCGGATTATCACCGCGAGCAGATTAAAGAATATCATCAGCGGCAGCTTGATCATGGAGGTGGAAATGAGCAGGATGTGTTGGGCATTATTAACGATTTTGAATGGCGCTGAGGCTGCCACTGAAACTTTTGGTTTCAATAATCCGCTATTCCCTGACTCTCCTCTGCGGTGTGATATCGGAGCGCTGTGCTATTAACTCGGCCTGCAAGAACCGAGAGTATGTCTTTTGGTGATTCAGTGCAGGCGGCGCTTGATCGCCTGAAAACTCTTTGCATCAGTAACTGGAGCAGTGATTGGTGAGTTATCACCGTGTTGGCGAATGTATATTAACCCGACTCCCAAATGCCTTTATTCAGGATAAGCGCAAAGCCTCGCATCCAGGCAGGGTTTGAAGTCATCGATTTACTGTCAAGCGGTTGTTCGGATGTATCCGCCAATATTGAGTAAATGTTCTGGATTCAGGGCAGCGCAAGGAATAGACTAAAATTGAAGGAGATGGTAAGTACTTCCAGCAGGTTGAAATACGTTGAATCAGGGAAGAGTTTTGATGAACCGTAAGTTTGCTTCGTGTTGCACTATGGACACACCTTTGTATCTCTATGCCTTGATGTGGCTGGGGCCTGCCGCAGGGTTTATAGTTGCTCTTAATATAGAAGTCTCCCGTATCAATAAAGAGTTCGCAGCGACGTTTGATCGGGCGATCACCCATATATCTCAGAACATCAGCACCTATGATGTAGCACTGGAAGGTTTTGCCAATTACCTGTCTTTGTCCGGGGACGTAGAGGACAGTGAAATTCGGAGCTATGTCCAGGGCATTCGCAAGCTGTATCCCGATATCTATATGTTTGAGATCTCCAGTCGTATCAGCCGGAGTCAGCGGGATTTCTTTGAGCGCAGTATGCGGGCTAAAGGTTATACCGATTTCAGAATTCATGGTTTTGATTATGAAAAACGTCAGCCGGTAGATCAGTTACCGGAGCGGGAAGATTACTATCCGATTCGCTTTATCGAACCTGAGACTGAAGATACCCGGAGCGTACTTGGACTGGATCTGGCGTATGGTTCCGAAGTGCTGGTTGAAACGATACTGGCAACTCTGTCCAGTCCCCGGGCGATAGCGTCCCGTCCCTTTACTCTGATGGAAGGTGGTAAGGGTTACGTGCTCTATCGTCCGGTCGCTCTGACGCCTGAGCAGGCTGACTCTCGCTACCCGATCAGCTTTGCCATGCTGGTGGTGCGGGGTGATACCTTATTGCCCCTCTGGCTACAGGAAGATACCCGCCTCGGAGTCAGCCTTTCCTATGTCAGCAGTCTTGAAGGCAGTCTGGAAAGGTCTCTGGTAGAGCCGGATGTTGTGGCCGGATCATTAGACCCGGAATTATACAGTCTGACTAAAACCGTTGAGATCAGCAGCGAGTCCCATCCGTTTACGCTGAAGATGGAAGCCGTGGTCTGCCTGTCCGATATTAACTGGCTCAATGTACTTATCTTTGTATTGCTGGGGGGCTTTGCATCCCGCTTGTTTTATCTGCGTATCAACGACAGCCGCAAACGCCGTATCCGGGAAGAGCAGGAACGCAGGCAGCTCTACCTGAAAGCCAATTACGATCCATTGACCGGATTGCCCAACCTTAATTTACTCAATGATCTGGCCCATCAGACACTGAAGCAGGCCTTCCGCAAAGGTTCGATCTGGGGAGTGTTGTACCTGGATCTGGATCAGTTCAAAAGCATCAATGATCAATTAGGACATGATGCCGGAGATCAGTTACTGAATCAGGTTGCAGGGCGTTTGCGGGATGTGCTTCGGGAGGAGGATACGGCGGCTCGTCTTCATGGCGATGAGTTTGTTGTACTTCTACCTGAGCTGGCTGACCGCCAGGCGATCTCTGTGGTGATCGCAAAAGTACAGAGTATTTTTATCCAGCCATTTCAGCTGGCAGGTGAATCCAGAGTTCTGTCATGCAGTATTGGATACGCTGTGTATCCGGACGATGGTGCTGATCCTGAAGCGCTGTTGAAGGTAGCGGATCAGCGAATGTATCAGCAAAAACAACAGGATATTGTTAAAAGCCTTACTTAATGAAAGGTCATAAGGCCTTGTTAAATATCAAGGTTTTCCTCACTTTGAGCATAAAGATATTTCTCTTACGGCCGATAGGGGTTTACTCTGGATCTTAACTCTTAAGATGTCACAAGGTGAGGAAGTACCTGATGAGTGAAGTTGTTCTGCCATCGCAGTGTAACTTAGCCAGTATTACGGAATTGCATCAGCAGTTACTTAGCTGGCTTGATCTCAAAGAACCCCTGGAGATAAATGCCTCCGCTGTCGAACAGGTTGATCTGGCAGGGCTTCAGCTTATCTGCTCCCTGTATGAATCCCGGACCCGCAAAGGGTATACCACAGCGATTGCCAGACCTTCTGCACAGTATAGAAGTACGGCAATAGCACTGGCACTGGATAATCATCTGATATAACCCGCCCTGATTACTGAGAATACCCATGAGTCTGGATACAAGTGAATTTCTTGATGCCTTGATGGAAGAGAGCTTTGAAGCGCTCGATGCCATGGAGGTTTCGTTGCTGGAGCTCGATCATGGTGGTGATGATGCAGAGCTTATCAATACGATATTCCGGGGTGCCCACTCCATAAAAGGTGGTTGCGGCATGTTGGGACTGGATGAGATTGCATCCTTTACCCATGTCATTGAAACCCTGTTGGATAAAGTGCGCGACGGTGAGATCGCGGTGGATATGCCGCTGACCGGTCTGTTGCTGGAGTGCGTTGATGCTGTAAGAGGTATGTTCGACGCGCTGAGTAATGATGAGAGCAGTGACAGGGTGTTGATTGACAGCCTTATTGCTCGTCTGAATGCCGCGCTGGAAGGACGAACAGACGATGTATTGCCGACAGCGTCTGCTCCTCAGGAAGCCGCAGTTGCACCTGCTGCACCGAAAGTTGCAGACTCTCAGCCAGAGCCAGAGCCAGCCGTAGAATCTCAAACCGTACCATCGGCAATTCCGGATGCAGCGGTCGCTAATAGCCCGAAGGACTGGATTATTCAGATGACGCCTCCGGGTAATCTGATTGACAGTGCCGCTGATATGGCTGAACAGTTCAGTCAGCTGGAACAGCTAGGGGATGCAGTCGTTCTGGGGCAAACCAGTCAATTGCCGGAATTGAACCAGATAGATCCGACCCATTGTTATCTGAGCTGGGCGGTGAATCTGACCAGTGCGCAGACGTTTGAAGATATCCGCGATGTGATGGCAGCGGTATTCCCCCAGTGGCAGATTGAGATCCATGCCGAACCGACGGGGCAGATGAAGGCGGAAGACAACCGGGAGTTCAGTCAGCTGATGGATGTTCTGCGTGGTGAACAAGCCACAGATCCATCCGAGAAGCAGTTAAGTGAACCGGCAGTTGTAGTATCAGAAACTGAAGCCGTTTCTGTTATGCCCGCTGTGGAGCAGCCTGAAACGCCTGTCGAGGTCGATCAAGTGCAACAAGAAACCCCGGCTGAGCCTGTTGTCGGTGTAGTTGAAGTCAGCTCTGTTGCTGAACCACAACCGGTTGCTGTAGCAACAGAGTCTGAGAGCAAAGCAGAGACTGTTGATGAAGTGGCAGTTCAGCCTCCTGCTCAACCTTCTCCTCAACCGCCTACGCAACCAAAAGCTGAAGTGAAAACCGAGAAAGCCAAAGCAAAAGAAAAACCTAAAGCGAAAGCTAAGGGGCCTGCAAAAGACCGCAAACAGGCTGATACCGGTTCTATCCGTGTCAGTACTCAGAAAATCGATACCCTGATCAATATGGCCGGTGAGCTGGTAATCACCCAGGCAATGCTGACCCAGCAGGGTGAAAAGTTAATGGAAAGCGGACTTGGCAACCTGGAAAATCTCTGGGATGGCCTGGGCCAGCTGGAGCGTAATCTGCGCGAATTGCAGGATGCGGTGATGAGCATCCGTATGCTGCCGATCAGTTTCGCTTTCAGCCGCTTCCCTCGCATGATCCGGGATCTTAACGCCCGTATCGGAAAAGATGTCCGACTGGAAACCAGCGGTGAACAGACCGAGCTGGATAAGACCGTGATGGAAAAGATCGGTGATCCGCTGGTGCATCTGGTGCGCAACTCGTTTGACCACGGTATCGAACTGCCAGAGGATCGTCGTGCTGCGGGTAAGCCAGAGCAGGGTGTCATCGAACTGAATGCTTACCATCAGGGCGGCAATATCATCATTGAAGTGGTTGATGATGGTAAAGGCCTGGATCGTGACAAGATCGTTGCTAAGGCCCGTGAACGCGGTCTGTTAGGGCCTGAAGAAGAGATAGCCGACGACAAAGCTCTCGAGCTGATCTTTGAACCTGGCTTCTCGACTGTGGAGCAGGTCAGCGATCTGTCTGGTCGTGGTGTGGGTATGGACGTCGTACGCCGGAATATTCGCGAGTTGGGCGGTAATATCGAGCTGCATTCGGAAGTCGGTGTGGGCACTAAGTTCACTATTCGCCTGCCGCTGACGCTGGCGATTCTGGACGGACAGTTAGTCTATGTCGGTGGTGAAACTTTCGTCATCCCGCTGCTTTCAATTATTGAATCGATTCAGATTGATAAAAGACTGCTGAGCACCGTGGCCGGTTCCCGCCAGCTGTATCAGCTGCGGGATGAATATATCCCGGTGGTCAGTCTCTACGAACTGTTTGGGTTAAGCCGTACAGATGAGACCGTCGATCATGACCTGCTGGTGGTCATCGAAGGGGATGGTAAGAAAATTGGCCTGCGGGTGGATGACTTGCTGGGCCAGCAACAGGCGTTTATCAAAAGCCTGGAAACTAACTATAAGCAGGTGCCGGGTGTATCCGGTGCCACGATTCTTGGTGACGGAACCGTGTCACTGATTCTTGATGCCGGGGCCATTGTCAGGCTGTCTGGCTGCGCTGATTGATAGAGCTGGAGAATATCATGACAAGCTTAATTCAGGATAAAGAAGTCGAAGAGTCTGATCTCGGCATAAGCATGACTGTCGGAGAAGATCAGTATCTGACCTTTATCCTGCAGGACGAAGAGTATGGTGTGGATATCCTGCGGGTGCAGGAAATCAAGGGCTGGAGTAAAACCACGCCGATACCTAACACCGCTGAGTACATTAAAGGGGTGATGAACCTGCGTGGTTCCATTATTCCGATTATCGATCTGCGCGAACGGTTTGGTCTGGAGCCCCTGGAGTATGGTCCGATGACGGTTGTCATCGTGATCAGCGTAATATTCGAAGAGAAAGAGCGCCTGATGGGGATCGTGGTGGATTCTGTATCTGATGTGTACAACATCCCGCCGGAAGAGCTTAAACCTGCCCCTAATCTGGGTGGTCGCCTGCGCTCTGAATATATTAAGGGATTAGCGTCAGTAAACGAAAAACTGATGATACTGATCGATGTCGATGCGTTGCTCAACTCCGAAGAGCTGTCGCTGGTAAATAACGGGTTGAAGTAGATAAAGAGTTTGGCGGGTTAAGCCCAGCAGACAAGAGGTTCAGGTTTTATGAGTACAGCATTTCAAGATTTAAAAGCATTAACCGATATTCTGGAATTTTCACCGATCAACATCATGATCGCCAATATCGATGAAGAGGTGGTATTCGTTAATAAGATGGCCCGCGATAAGCTGACCATGCTGGAAAACGAGATCAGCCAGTATATTCCGGGTTTCCGCGCAGATCAGATCGTTGGCGGCAGTATCCACCGTTACCATAAAGATCCTGAACCAATTAAACGTGTGCTACAGGCGATGCAGGAAGGTGATGTACACAAAGGCTATATTACCCCGGGTCCGTATCTGTTCGAGCATGAAACCCGCCCGATGTATAACAGTGAAGGCACAAAGGTCGGTTACAGCGTACAGTGGGTCGATGTAACCAACGAGAAGAAGCTCAAGGATGAAGCTGAACGGATGACTTCAGGCGTTACCGCGGTAGGCAATGCTTTGATGATCTGTAACGAGCAGCGTGAAATCACCTTTATGAATCCGGCCGCGCGTAATCTGCTGGCAAAGCGTCAGGATACGCTGCGTAAGTACCTGCCAAACTTTGATATCAACAACCTGATCGGTGCGAATATCGATATCTTCCACCGTAATCCGGCTCATCAGTCTGCTCTGCTGGCCGATGAATCCCGCCTGCCTTATACCGGACAGATTAAACTGGATGATGTGGTGCTGGAAATTACGGCGAACTATATCAAGAACGCTGAAGGCCAGTATCAGGGGAACATGGTCGAGTGGCGTGATATTACTGACGAGATCTCTACCGAAAATAATATCAACCGGCTTATCTCTGAAGCCGGTCAGGGTAATCTGCGGGAGCGTCTGAACGAGGAAGGGCTGGAAGGCTTTATGGCCACGCTGAGCCACTCAATTAACGGACTGCTGGATCAGGTGGTTAAACCGATCCGTGATACCTCTTCGGTGGTTAAAGCACTGGCTGAAGGTGATCTGACTAAAACGATTACCGCTGAATACAGTGGTGAGTTTGCCGGCCTGAAGAACTCTGTTAATGCGTCTGTGACCAATCTGCAGGGCATGATTCAGGAGCTGAATGAAGCGGCATCGAATATCGGTACAGCAGCATCAGAGATCTCAGCGGGTAATACTGATCTGAGTCAGCGTACCGAAGAGCAGGCATCCAGCCTGGAAGAAACGGCTTCCAGTATGGAAGAGATGACCAGTACGGTTAAGCAGAACGCTGATAACGCCCGTGACGCCAGTAAACTGGCTGAAGCTGCCCGCGAACAGGCAGAAAAAGGCGGTAGTGTAGTGAAAACTGCGGTATCCGCTATGTCCGAGATTAACTCCAGCAGTAAGAAAATCGCCGATATTATTGGTGTGATCGATGAGATTGCGTTCCAGACCAACATTCTGGCACTGAACGCCGCAGTTGAGGCTGCCCGTGCGGGTGAGCAGGGACGAGGATTTGCCGTGGTTGCGGCAGAAGTTCGTAACCTGGCTCAGCGCAGTGCCGGTGCGGCGAAAGAGATCAAGTCTCTGATCAATGACAGCGTAGAGAAAGTTGAAGAGGGTAGCCGTCTGGTAACAACCTCTGGTCAGAGCCTGGAAGAGATTGTGTCTTCCGTGAAGCAGGTGAGCGACATTGTTGCTGAAATTGCTGCGGCGAGTCAGGAACAGTCCATCGGTATCGAGCAGGTTAACAAGGCAATCATGCAGCTGGAGCAGGTAACCCAGCAGAATGCTGCGTTGGTTGAAGAGGCTGCAGCCAGCAGTGAAGCGATGAGTGATCAGGCCCGTGGCCTGAATAGTCTGATTGGCTTCTTCAATACAGGCGCGGCTCAGAGTTCAGCATCCGGTGCGCCGGCTGCGGTTCCTGCCCGTCGGCCAGCCGCTGTTTCTCATGCGCCTCAGCCGACTACTCAGGCACAGCCAGCGGGTGGGGATGATGATTTCTGGGAGGAATTCTGAGGATTAAGGGTCAGTCATGACGGTAATGAACCGACAATATACCCTTGCTGATTCAGACTTTGAGTTCTTTCAGCGACTGATCACGGTACAGACCGGTATAGTCATTAATGAAACCAAGAAAGAGCTGGTTTACAGCCGGCTCTCCAAACGCATCCGTGCGCTGGGGCTTTCCGGGTTTTCTGAGTATATCGATCTGTTACGCAACGTTGACAGCAAAGATGAACTGGTAGCGGTGATCAACGCGATCACCACCAATCTGACAGCATTTTTCAGGGAAGAACATCACTTCGAATATATCGAGCAGACGTTACTGCCGGAACTTATCCGCAAGAACCGGAACAGCAAAAAGATCCGTATCTGGTCCGCCGGCTGTTCAACCGGTGAGGAACCCTATTCGCTGGCGATGGTGCTGGCGGAGAATTTGGGGGCGGACTGGGACTGGAAGATTCTGGCAACCGATATCGATACCGATGTACTTAATACAGCCCGCTCGCGGATTTATTCGGCGGAGCGAATTACAGGTATCAGTGCAGAACGACAGAAGCGTTGGTTGAAAAAGGGTACCGGGCCCAATAGTGGTCTGGTTCAGATTAAGAAGGAACTTGGCGAACATATCAGCTTTAATCCGCTGAATCTGATGGATCGTCCCTGGCCGATGAGCGGTAAGTTCGACTTTATTTTCTGTCGTAACGTGATTATCTATTTTGATATGCCGACCAAGACCAAACTGGTTGAGCGTTATGCCGATCAACTGGTGGATGACGGTCATCTGTTTATCGGACACTCGGAGTCATTGTTTCAGGTAACCGATCGCTACGACAGTGTCGGTAACACCATCTACCGTAAACGTTGAGGAAAGCGATGCTTTTTGGTCACCATCCGCCGCCAGCAACTGCATTACCGGGCTTTGAGCATATCCGGCGATTCTGGGATGCGCCCCGACAACGTTTCATTGCCAAAATTCTGCCGGGACAGTTCTATGTGACGCCACATCAGGAGGTGATAAGCACAATCCTGGGTTCCTGTGTGTCTGTCTGTATGCGGGATCCGGTTGCAGATATTGGCGCTATGAATCACTTTCTGTTGCCCCGCAGCGGCGGTCATTCGATACATACCGAGATTGTTGATTCTGAGCCCTGTGCCCGCTATGGCATTCATGCGATGGAGATGATGCTGGCAGAGCTGGAGAGGCATGGAGCCCGTCGTGAACGGCTGGAAGTCAAAGTGACTGGTGGTGGCCGTATCGGTGAGGGAATGAATGATATTGGTGCCCACAATGCGGAATTTACCCATGAGTACATGCAGATGAATGGCTTTAAAATGCTGGCCTGTGATCTGGGTGGAACCGCGCCACGGAAAGTGCACTATTTTCCTGACAGTGGTCGTTTGCTGATTAAGAAGCTCGACGACAGATCTCTGGAGCATATCCATCGTCGGGAAGATAAGTTTTTACATGAGATTGAATCCTGATGCCGAAGTATCCCCGGGATAGGCACCATACGGCTGGATATGCCGTTCAGAATAAGAGGGAGCTTTAATGATCAAGGTACTGGTTGTAGACGACTCAAAGGTCGTACAGAAAGCACTGAGTAAGATACTCGAAAGTGATCCGATGATTCAGGTCGTTGGCGTTGCTGATGATCCTTATGATGCACGTGACAAAATTAAATTATACAACCCGGATGTCCTGACACTGGATATCTGTATGCCGAGAATGGATGGCATCACTTTCCTGAAGAATCTGATGCGTCTGCGACCGATGCCGGTGGTGATGGTATCCAGCCTGACTGGCGATGGTGCTAAGGAAACGCTGGATGCGCTGGAAGCAGGGGCTGTGGATTATATGCCTAAGCCAACAGCGAATTCGGTCTCAATTTCAGCGGAGTATGGCTCAGAGATTATCCGCAAGGTGAAAACCGCTGCGGTTGCCCGTCTGAGTGCTGTCACGGCCCGTTCTGATATAGCGCCGGTCAGCGCTCCTGCTGCTTCCGAAGATCCTATGCTACGCGCACGTATGGCGAACCGGGTGATTGCTATAGGGGCGTCGACAGGTGGCACAGAGGCGTTGCGGGAGGTTCTGTCTACTTTTCCTGAATACTGCTCTCCGGTGGTGATTTCTCAACATATTCCCGAGGCTTTCAGTGCGCCGTTCGCGCGGCGTCTGGATCTGAACTCAAAACTGTCGGTTAAACAGGCAGAGGATGGCGATGTGCTTAAGCCAGGCTGTGCCTATCTGGCACCGGGAGATCAGCATCTGAAGCTGCGCTGGGATGGTGCCTCATTGCGCTGCATTCTGACTCAGAGCGAGAAAGTGAATCGTCACCGTCCGAGTGTGGATGTGATGTTTGATTCAGTCGCAAAAGAGGTGGGTAAGAAAGCGCTGGGGGTGTTGCTGACGGGGATGGGTAACGACGGTGCCCGTGGATTGCTGCATTTGCAGGAGGCTGGCGCTCCGACAATTGCGCAGGACGAAAAAACCAGTGTCGTCTGGGGGATGCCCGGAGAAGCTGTGAAATTAGGAGCGGCAGATCATGTTCTACCTCTCAATCAGATAACCGCCAGGGTGATGGGTCTGCTGTAACGGAAAACCAGCAGATGTAGAGGATTGCTATGAATAACCCGGAGATTAATGTGCAGGATGTTAATCTGCCAATGGCCGCAGCTGAACAGAGCCGCGATCAGGAACTGGTACGTTGTCTTGAGGCCGTGCGGAATGGGTACTACGATCAGGTTCCTGAAGGGGCAGATCCGGTTTCCGTGGCACTGGCTGCGCTGATAGAGGATCTTAAAGCCCGTGCGCTGGCGGACCTGAATGGTGTGGCGAGTCTGTCGATTCAGTCCAATGAAGCCGGTATCAGCTCTGCTAAGGCATTGATGCAGCTGCGCGAAGTGGATGTGCGTACCCAGCAGGTTGCGGCAGCAGCTGAACAGATGACTGCTTCGGTGCAGGAGATCAAGGGTGGCTCAGATGCCATTATGGCATCCGTGGGACAGACCGATGCTATTACTCTGCGAGGCCAGAAGGCGATGCAGAGTTCCATCGAGAATATGGGAAATATCTCCGAGACTGTTGATACCACATTGAGTCGGGTTAAAGGTTTTACCGGTTTTACTAAAAAAATCTCTGATATCGCTGAAGATATTAAGAGCATCGCTTTTCAAACCAATCTGTTGTCGTTGAATGCGTCCGTGGAGGCCGCTCGTGCCGGTGAAGCGGGAGCAGGATTTAATGTCGTGGCTAATGAGGTCAGATTGCTTTCAGCGCGCACATCGGAAGCGACCAAGCAGATTGAAGGTCTGGTGACTGACCTGCAGTCGCAGATGAGTGATGTGATGGGCAATATCGAGAACAGTACCAAGGCTATCGATGCGGGGCAGAAGTCTGTCAGCGAAGCCGGCGAACTGATGGAAGAGATTCAGTCAGGCATTGAGCAGGTTAAGCTGGTGTCCCGCCAGATTGATGATTCGCTGAAAGAGCAGAGTGCTGCTTCCCATGAGGTCGCAGTGGGTATCTCTGATATTGCTGGCAACACCTCCCAGAACGTAGGTGAGATCGATCAGGTGCTGAATACCATGGATAAAGTGGAAGCGCTGATCAGCGAACGGATTAACGTACTTTCTCGGCTGGAAGTGCCCGGGAAAATTCTTAAGCTGGCCAAGTCTGATCACGTGATCTGGAAGCGACGTCTGGCGAATATGGTTTCCGGGCGTCAGGGGCTTAACTCTTCCGAGCTGGCTGATCATCATAACTGCCGTCTGGGTAAGTGGTACGATCAGATCACGGATTATAGTTACACCAGTCAGCGCAGCTTTCAACAGCTGGAAGCACCGCATCGACGTGTGCATCAGAATGGTCTGCAGGCGGTTGATCTTTATAATGCTGGCAGGTACCGGGAAGCGATGGCTAAGGTGGCGGAAGTTGAAGCGGCTTCGGTTGAGGTGCTTCAACTACTGGATCAGCTTGAACAAGAGCTGTTTGGTACGGTTTGAGATGATTACAAGCGGTTGATCGCACAGGTACTGGCTGAGATAAAAACTCCGGCTACTTCAGGGAGCCGGAGTTGTCAGTGCCAGTTGTGCGGTTAGTTTTTCACTGAAAAAGTCGATCCACAGCCGGGCTTTATGCGTCAGCCCTCTCAGGCTGGGGTAAAGCACGTAGAAAGTCACTTCTGGCGCATGCCATTGTGGCAAGATCTGTTCAAGATTCTTTCCTTGCGGATGCTGCTGAACCAGATAGGTAGGCAGGCAGGCGATGCCCGAACCTCCGGCAACAACGGTTATCAGCGCGTCCAGGTCGTTAATCCGGATATTCGGCCGAATATTCAGGTTGTTCGACAGCCCTTTATCATTGATCAGATGCCAACTGAGCAGATGATCAGAGTGACTCATCACCAGTGCGCGATGCTGTTGCAGTTGTGCAAGCTGTTCAGGTCTGCCGTGTTTATCAAGATACCCAGTGGATGCAAACAACCCTGCCCGACCACTGCCCAGGCGCTTACTGATCAGATTTGAATCTTCCAGCTCACCGATACGGATGGCAAGATCAAAGCCTTCGCTGATGAGGTCGACCCTTCGGTTAGATAGTTCCAGATCAATCTCGATCAGCGGGTAACGTTGGGTGAACTCGCTCAGGTAAGGGGCGATCATCTGTTGGCCGGTTGTGACAGAAGCGCTGATGCGTAACTGGCCTCTGGGAGTGTCTGTTAGCTGATGTACGGCGGTTTCTGCACTTTCCATCGCTTCGACAATTTGCCGGCAGTGTTGATAGTAGATCTGCCCCGCTTCTGTCAGATTGACAGCTCTAGTGGTACGTTCAAGAAGGCGGGCATCCAGCTCGCTCTCCAGCATAGCCATACGTCGGCTTACTTTTGACTTCGGGATCTGCAATGAGCGGGCTGCCGCAGATATGCCGCCAAGCTCGGCGACTTTGGCAAATATCAGCATATCGTTGGGGTTCTGCATATCTGCTGGCTCCTGTTAAGCGTTCTATTTATGGAACAGTATTTTGTAAATTGTCTATCTAGTCAATTTTAGTGGAACGGATATGATTAACTCATCAGACAGTTAAACCACCAGAGAGGTGACATAATGAAACTACTGACTTTTGCAGCAACTAACCATAAAGAGTCTATCAACAAACAACTGGTGAGCTACGCTGCCAGTCTGATCAGTGAGGCTGATACAGAGCTGTTGGATCTGAATGACTATGAGATGCCTATCTATAGTCAGGACAGAGAAGAGCAGGGAGGAATTCCGGAAGCCGCTCAGCAGTTTTACAAAAAAGTTGGTGAGGCTGATGCAGTAATGATCGCATTTGCTGAGCATAACGGTTCTTATACCGCAGCCTTTAAGAACATTTTCGACTGGGCTTCCCGTATTGATCAGAAGGTTTATCAGGGTAAACCAATGCTGTTACTGGCAACGTCTCCTGGGCCTGGTGGAGCTCAGAATGTACTGGCAAGTGCTACGACCTCCGCGCCGTTTTTTGCCGGTGAAGTCCTGGGCAGTATCTCTGTACCTTCGTTCTATGAAAACTTTGACAGTGAGAAGGGCCAGCTGAAGAGTACGGAACTTGATCAGCAGATTCGTGAAGCGACAGAAAAGCTGGTTGAGGCGTTCAGCCCAGTGCTGTGAATTGATCAGAGACTAATATTTGCCGGGAGAGGTAGATGGCCTCCCCGAGAGGACTCGAACCCCTATCTAAGCCTTAGGAGGGCCCTATTCTATCCAGTTGAACTACGGGGAGGCAGCGAAGAGGATTGTACAGACTTCGGTGTCTGGCGTCATCAGTCTGAAGTGGATTAATCAGGCTTTGCCCAGGCGGTTCTGAGCAGAGTAATTGCCTTTATCACCGCTCTGATTGTAGAGAGTGTTTTTCTGATTCTGGCCCCGCAGAATACTCAACAACTGTTCCAGATTCCGGTTGTTACGGGTGATAACCAGCTCATTACGCTGATTCTTTTCGTTTACCGTTTTCAGAATCTGCTCAAGTTCTGACCACAGCTCTCTGAATTGATCGGCATGAGGTGCAGGGAGCTGCTGCGTGAATTGCTGAAGGCCATCCTTGTTCGGGGATATACCTGCATTAACAAAAAGCTGATTGCGCTGCTGGTTATTGGCTTCCAGTTGCTGAAGAGCTTCTGTTTTCTGCTGGACAAGCGCCTGTAATTGCTCGATATCTCTTTCCTGAAGTGCAGAGAACTCAGCATCAAGCAATTGATTCAGTGTGGTAAGAAAACCAATGCCCTGACGAGTCAGGGCATTAAGTTGATCGAGTGGCGGTAAGTTAGTCACGCGCAGGATTAACCCAGCTGATTCTCAATCTGAAGCAGGCCGCGGGCGGTGCTTTCAAAATCGATCTGATAAGTGCCGTTATCAATAGCAGCTTTCAGTTCCGCAACGCGCTGTTCGTTTACAGGCACATCGCTGCTGGCCAGTTCTCCGGCGCCCTTCTGGATCGCCTGAGCCGCATCACTCAGATTGACACTGCTAGCCGCAGGCGCACTTTCATTGGTGGCCTGTGCAGTCTGCGCTTTACTCTCGGACGCAGGTTGTTCATTTACCTTGGCACGAGAGTTAGTCGCCTGATTCGACGTTAAGCTCGTGATATCAATAACCATTTTCTGGTCCTCATGCTGTTCTGTGCAAGGTTATCGGCTAAGCAGTTTTAAACTTTAGCGAAAATTATATTATTTTTTCGACGGACTTGCAGTATAGCATGGTTAAAGAATAACCGCTTGTTGTAGAAGCAAAAATCAGCTTTAGCGGGATACCCGGATAACGCCTTTACCCGTTACATAACCCCGTATCGTCTTGCCTGAACGGGTATTTTCTACAGCGATCTGTTCCCCCTGTGAGCCATCCTGCTTGGCGACCCCCATCATCCTGATCATCATGCCTTTCTGGCGTGCCTCGATATAGACAAGATCTCCCTTTCTTATCAGAAGCTTCTTTTCGAGAGCGTTGGGGGAGATAACCTGCTGGGCACCGATCGCCCTTTTGGTGGTGCGGCCGATGACTTCACCAGGATCAACAAAGTAGGGGGAACGGGTACGCCTGATATCAAATTCTTTCATGAACAGGTCGCTATCTCCCAAAATGGTGTCTTTGCTGAGAGCACGGGATGAGACGGCAATTTTCTGCCATTGTTCGATCGATGCCGTCATATAAACGGACCATTTCGGAGAGCTGCACAGAGCTTTAAGAGATGCTCTGGATCCTCTGACAGGCGCATGATTAAAGGTAACCGGGGTATTGCATCGTTTGTTGCGCAGATGCTGGTTGACGGGTGTTACTGTGATTATTGTGCGTGCCCCGGGGGCCATCTCAGCATAGAGGTTATAAAGATATTGCCCGGCCTGAGCTTCCAATGTGGGGATCTCTGCGCCTTGTGCACTCTTTACTGGCACAGCTAAGACCGTTATAAGTGTCCATAAAATTGTGAAAGCGGTTTTTTTCACGGGGCGATCAGGGCTCTGTAGTGTGGCCGTTATTAATACAATAAAGACTAGCTTAGCGCAGAGAGCATCATGTCAGGTATAAACAGTACTGTAAACCAGCGTACCCAGATGGCGGGCCAGAACCGCCTGGAACTGCTTCTCTTTGGTCTGAATAATGATCAGGAGTATGGCATTAACGTCTTCAAGGTGAGAGAGGTGTTGCCTTGCCCTGAGCTGACGGGTATTCCAAAACAGACTACTGCACTGAAAGGACTCGCGCACATTCGTGGAGAGACCATTCCGGTTATTGATCTGGCGGAGGCAATCGGTGGTTTGCCGGTTCCCGATGAAGATCGACAGCAGTGTTTTCTGATTGTTTCTGAATATAACCGTCGGGTTCTGGCGTTTCTGGTACGTAAAGTCGACCGGATTCTGCCTGCCAAATGGGATCAGATCAGTCCGCCACCGATTGAAACAAATGAGAAGAGCTATCTGACCGCCGTGGTTCAGTATGAAGGTGGCCTGATTGAGATTCTGGATGTTGAGCAGGTTCTTGCCGATCTGATCCCGGTGCAAACAGAAGCACGTGAGACTGCCGACACCAAAGAGGTGAAGGAAAAAGGCGGTGATTACCACATTCTGGTCGTTGATGACTCCAGCGTTGCCCGTGCGCAGCTGAAAAAATCACTGGAAGCGCTGAATATTAAAGTCACAACGGCAAATAATGGCCGGGCAGCCCTGGAAATACTGGTTCAGCTGGCGGATAAAGGTCACAATGTCGCAGATCTGTTCCTGATGGTCATTTCGGATATCGAAATGCCGCAGATGGACGGCTATACTCTGGTCAAGAAGGTGCGTGAAGATGATCGTATGAAAGATCTTTATATGATTCTTCACAGTTCACTGAGTGGTCGCTTTAATCTATCGATGGTTAAACGTGTGGGCGCAAACGCATTTATAGGGAAATTTAACGCGGATGAGCTGGCGGAAGCAGTGGTTGCCCGGGTGAAATCGGTAGAGCAATAATTTCGCCTTTTATTGAGGATACAATTCTGGACGCAAGAAAGGTGAGAATTTCAGAGCAGGAGTTTGAACTGTTCTGCCAATATCTGGAGAAGGCCTGTGGGATATTGCTGGCCAAACATAAGCAATATCTTGTTGAGAGCCGATTAGGGAAAATACTTCAGGAAGGGCAGTTTAATAACCTGGGAGATCTGGTGCGGGCGCTGAACATGCCTGGTAACAGCAGTCTCAAGGAATCGGTCATCAACGCGATGACAACCAACGAAACCCTCTGGTTTCGTGATAGCCACCCTTACGATATTCTGAAAAATAAACTGCTACCTGAGCTAGCAGAGCAGGGCCGTGGTCAGCGTCTGAAGATCTGGTCGGCTGCCTGTTCAACCGGACAGGAACCATATTCAATCAGCATGGTGCTGGATGAGTTTAAGGGCGAGAATCCGGGGGCTTTCCGTATGGGGGAAGAGATTACCGCGACGGATATCAGTACCCGGGTACTGGATGAGGCTCGTCAGGCTGAATATGAGATGCTGGCTCTTGGACGGGGGTTATCGAAGGATCGCCTGCAGAAGTTTTTCCAGCCGGGAGTCGATGGCTCCTGGACACTGAATACCAATATCAAATCCCGTGTCCGTTTCCGTGAGTTGAATCTGCTGGGAAACTATATTGGTATCGGTCCATGTGATATTGTTTTTTGCCGCAACGTTCTGATCTACTTTTCCACAGAGCGTAAGCGCGAAATTTTGCGGAAGATTCATCAGACGCTTAAACCTGGTGGATATCTGTTGTTGGGCGCATCGGAATCGATCGCTGAGTTAAATGATATATACGAAATGATCCACTGTCGGCCAGGGATTATTTACAAGGCAAAATAAAAAAACGCATCTTCGGATGCGTTTTTTTATGTATATAAAAGCGTATGGCTGGACCGGAAGTCAAAGCCTTCCTTGCTCGAACGAATTGCAAAGTCATACTGGCTGGTGACTGTAAAAAACAGAAGTACAAACCTGACAGTTTCTGTTTTTAGACAGAATTCTGATCGCCACTCGCCACTCGCCACTCGCCACTCGCCACTCGCCACTCGCCACTCGCTTCCTTTGTGGGAGCGGCATTGTCATGCCCTCGGGTACTTGCCGCGATGTTCTGGCTTTACAGTGCTTAATCGCCGCGAGGGCGCGCCTTATATGGACCCACCTCTGTTTTGCAAACTATTTTCGACCTTTAAGATGAGTTGCACGCTTATATCCGGCTTCATCAATGGGGTGTACAGCCCCGAGCC
>JAOXSA010000465.1 GCA_025800245.1 Amphritea sp.
TCCGATCTGATCAGCAGGTCATTGGTGAGCAGCCCACCAAAATAGTCGCCTTGCATCAACGAGACGCCCTGCTGTGCTAGCTGCAGCCGCTGGCCGGCCGACTGCACACCATCCGCTGTTAGCGGGATATCAAGATCGTGAGCCATATCGGTTATGTTTTCTAACAGAGCTCGTGTTTGCGGGTGGCTCTCCATCTGCTGCACGAGATTCTCTTCCAGTTTTAGCATCTCAGGCTCCAGCTCTTTGATCTGCTGCAGACTCGGCTGGAACTCACTAAAACCGTTAATCACGATCCGGAAACCTAGCGCTTCTAAGTCAAAGAGCAGACCTTCGAATTCTTGAATCTCGACGGCATCAACCTCGAAAAACAGCAAGTTTTTAGCCGCCTCGGGCCACTGCGTGTGGGCACGCAGGTGATTAATAAACTCCGGTGCTTCCAAAATCATGGCAGGAATACGCACGATAATGCCGTTAAAGCCCTTCTGGTGAGTAAGGTCGGTTAGCGGCTCTTGCAACGCATTGAGCATGTGCGCGAGGTACTGCTGGCAGAGGCTGTCAGAGCTGAGTAAATTTTGTAGCTGAGACTCGTCTTTGCCGGTACAGGGAGTGTCACGTAGCATCGGTATCAGCTGAGCTGCTTCCATCCGGTGAGAGCGCACCCCATATAGCGGCCTAAACCGGAAACTCAGGTGCTCAAAGC
>JAOXSA010000486.1 GCA_025800245.1 Amphritea sp.
CAATTAGCGCTGAAACTTTTACTAAAAATTATGAAAAAACAGAACGGACTACTACAAAGGGAAGAACGAAGTGATAAACATAAATCAAAGTCAAAAATCAAGCAGTGAGGAAGGATATAGAAATAACCCCGGTGAGTCAAAGTATTTATCTGTACCCCATCAGCAAAAACAAGCCGACAAGAAAGAATAAACTAATATATATCAAGTTCTTATGCGCAACCCAACGTATCTGTTTTATTTCTTACTACTATGAGCGTGGGCATTGCGGATTAATCCCTGTGTTTCTCTGAAGCGCTGATCGACTCATCAAAAAAACCGATCCCAGAGCCCAATAACTTCGTTTGCCGAATATCCGCCCCCGGCGCACACTGCCGGAAAATAAGAATCATAAGGACAGAGCTATGCTTGAGCTAATCCCGGAACCGGCGATCAGTGATGCTGAGTTTGCGCAGATGTACCAATACCGTCTGGGCAGAATCCGGCAGATGATGAGCGAACAGAATGTCGCCCTGTGTCTGCTGACCAGCCCGGTAAACATGCGCTATGCGGTGAATTTTAATGAATACCAGCTATTTCAGTCGCATATCCCTACAGCATCACTGTTTATCCCGGCGGACGGTCCGGTAACGCTGTTCGGGGCCAGCCAGCGCCATCACGCCAATGTTGAAGACTATCAACCATCGCGCTTCACCACCCCGTTCGATGGTGGTCTGGATCTGCAACGCCAGTGTGATCGGGTGGTAGCGGATATCGAGGCGCAGTTTAAAGCGATGGGACTGAAGCCCGGCGATAGCCGTATCGCGCTGGAACGCACCTCTTCTCTGATCAGCCAGTCACTCACTGAAAAAGGTTACCGCCTGATCGACGGCGAGACGCTGATTGAACGGGCTAAGCTGATCAAGAGTGATACTGAGATCCGCTGCATCCGCCACAGTATCGCTGTCGGTGAGCGGGGTATTAAGAAGATGCATGAAGCGATGCAACCCGGTATCACCGAAAACCAGCTCTGGTCGGTGATTCATCAGGTGAATATCGCCCACGGCGGTGACTGGATTGAAGGCAAGATGCTGGCTTCTGGTCCCCGCACTAATCCCTGGTTACAGGAAGCCACTGCCAGGGTTATTGAAGCAGGTGATCTGGTGGCATTTGATACCGATATGATTGGCCCGCATGGGTATCTGGCGGATATCTCCCGTACCTGGTTATGCGGTGACAAACCAGCTACCGCAGAACAAAAGCATGCCTACCAGCATGCTTACGACGAAGTACACTACAATATGGAGCTGCTGCGACCGGGAATAAGCTTTGCCGAGCTGGCGAAAACCGCATGGCCACGGGCGGAAGAGTACCGTCAGCAACGCTATGTCTGTGCCTTCCATGGTGCCGGCATGTCTGACGAACACCCGAAGATCTACTACGCCGAAGACTGGGATGAACACGGATTCCCGGGCGTGCTGGAACCTAATATGGTGATCTGCGTAGAGAGCTATTCCGGCGTTGTCGGTGGTCAGCATGGCGTTAAGCTGGAGGAGATGGTGCTCGTTACTGAAACAGGTTTTGAGCGGCTGACCAGTTATCCGTTCGAACAAGCGCTATTGGCAAGATAAGTACTCACTGTAGCGAGGCACAGCTAAGATTCGTGGCTGGACCGTCACGCCAGCGTGACTTGCTCGAACGCGGCTAAATCCGCTTGCTGGTAGCTCGAAAAAGCGAAATGAACAGTGGCGTTTAATCCGTCTTGTAGCGAGGCACGTCCCCGTGCCGACAATCCAGTTTATTCGGCACGGGGACGTGCCTCGCTACATCTTTCCTGCCTCTCCGTCACTCCTGTCTTATAAAACGCTCCGCCTCTTTAGTTTCTCGGAAATCTTCCGGTTGTGATCCGAACAGGCGACTGCCCAGGTAGTGGCGAAAATCCACCAGAATCTGTTCCAGTTCCACCAGCTTGCCGCCGCGGCCAATCCGGGCACGAGTGGCGCGCTGAACACGCTCGCAGATAACCTTATCCTCTGCCAGAAATGCCCGGGTAAAATCAAACTCCGCACCCTCAAAGCTGCAAACTTTATGCTCTGACAGGCCACCAGCTATCACCGTACAATGCTCAGCATCTACCGGCAGAACCTGAATCCAGTGCAGACCATCGTAGGTTAGAATCCCGATAAACGAAGGCGGCAGAAAAATCAGCAGATAATGATTATAAGCGTCCGGATGTTTGCCACTGAACCATTTAGCCAGCGTGCTGCGGTCGTCTTTCATCAGGCCTCCGGTGAGCGTCCACTCAGCGCTGTCGGCAACATAATACGCCTGCTTACTGGGTGTCATCGGTTCCAGGGTTTCTTTATGCACCTTGAACAGATGGTAGCTTTCGATACCGTTCTCGACCGCTAGCTTCCAGTTCGCCTGCCAGTGTTCTGCTGGCATATGGTAGGCCTCTTTAAAGCGGCTCAGGCCGAACCAGCCCAGATAATCATCTAGGCCAGTAAGGCGTCTGCTTAGTGGTTCTGGTTCTTGTGACAGATTAATAAACACCAGGCCATTCCAGCACTCCACTGAAAAAACAGGTAGGCAGTGTTTCTCTTTGTCAGGCTTTATCGCGCCGGTCAGCGGTGCTCCGACAAACTCACCGGTATCATCGAAGGTCCAGGCATGGTAGGGGCAGACAATATGCTTCGACAGTGAGCCAAAGCCTTCATCCAGTAGCGGCGTCCCCCGGTGACGGCAGACATTCGACAATGCCCTTAACTGCCCATCACGCCCATGAACAACTGCTACCGGTTCACCAGCAATAGTGATCGCAAAATAATTCCCGACCTGACTGAGCTTTGCTTCTGCGCAGATAAATATCCAGTCATTCATAAAGACTGACAGGGCTTCCTGATTAAAGACATCGCGGTCACTGTACACCGCCAATGGCAAGCTCTCTGCCCCGGACAAAGAAGCCCCGGCACCATCTTTATATGCTTGCAGAAGTATCTGATTCATATCCTCACCTTTAAATTGCCATATTTGACAATTTAAAATTCTAAAGTAAACTGGCAACAATGACAACTTATTCAGGAGAGTGGCAATGGGTCGCCCCAGTAAAAAAGAAGAACGCACCGAAGAGATACTGAATGCCTTCTATCGCTGTGTTGCCCGCTATGGCCTTGAAGGCAGCACGCTGGAGCGAATTGCCGAAGAGTCAGGACTGAAACGCAGCCTGGTACGCCACTTTGTCGGTAACCGTGACGAGCTGGTATCCATGTTAGTTGATCGGGTGCTGGAGCAATCGAATCAACAGTGGCAGGGATTCCTCAGCAGCCTGCCTGCTGAGCAGCCATCAACAGAGTTGCTGGAAGGCTTATTCAGTGACCAGCACAGCGATGGCGAGTATATCCTGGTTATCGAATCCCTTATCTTTGCAGCCGGACGCGATGCACAGCTGCAGCAACGGATGCAGGCATGGATGCAGGGTTTTACCGACGATGTCGAACAGCTGCTTAAAGGTGAATTTGCCAGTGCATCGGAAGGTCAGCTCAGTGCTGTCTCTTTTGGTCTGATCTCTCTCTACTTCAACCTCGATTCACTGGCGCCTCTGGGCATGAATGATCGTTATCGCCAGCCCGCCCGCCAGGCAGCGAAAGCGTTGCTGAATTCACTGAATCACTGATACCGGAGTCTTTATGTCTATTACATCCATTATCGGAATCATTCTGCTGCTCTGGGTTGCATGGGATCTGTTCAGCGGCAAAGCCTGGTTGCACCGGGAATTCACCCGAGCCAATGAACCCGGCGCTTACTGGAGCACCATGCTACTGTGGTTGCTGGTCGCCCTGTCCTGCTTCTTCTGGGAGTTGTAAACATGTCTCTGCCAGCACGCAGTCTGCCGGTCCGGATTCTCTACGGTCTGGCGATGATCACCATGGTGACATTTCTGGCCTGGGAAGCCTGGGCACCTCTTTCAGACAGATCCGGTTACGCCGCAGGCACAGATCAGAACACAACAGAAATGAGTACGCAGACGGTTACAGAATATACACAGCCCGAAGTCTCTCAAATGACTGCAGCGACTACCCGGAATGTGCGGGCCTTGCATATTCTGGGGGTAAGTACCCGGATCTATCTGGATGATCAGGTGGACTGGCAGATCGAAGAGCACTGGCGTCGCTTTGCCAGCTCTGCTCAGGCCAGCCAACTTGCGCCGACCGAGCCGGTATTCGCCATCTACACCGATTTCAACAGTTCCCAGAATAGCGTCATGCTGACTCTGGGCCCTGCTGTTGCCAGAGGGAATAACACCCTGACTATTGAACCGGGCAACTATAAGACCTTCAGGCACAGCACCGTCCTGCAAGCCTGGGAATCCATTGACAATGACGAAGCTTCTGGCACCGATGCATATCTTTTCCAGACTGACTTTGAACAGTGGCAACTGGATAAGAACTTTCAGCCCGCTGCCGTCACTGCCTTTATTGGTATGCATCAGGAATAGGTATAAGAGCCTTTCATAAAAGCTTTACATAAGAACTTTCTATAAGAGCTCTCCTCAAGAACTTAACAACAGGAGCCCGTCATGAGCCCGACTCACTGGCTGGAATATGTCGAATATATGTCCTTCAGTATCTATGACTGGACGCTGGTTTTTGCCATTCTGTTTATCAGTCTGGAGTTGCTGAATGAAGCCCTGACCCGCCGCTTTAACGGCCAGCGGTTTCTGGAAACCCTGAGCAGTATGTTCACTCAGGTCCCCTACTATCTGACTGAAGGGCTGGTATTTGCCGGCGCTGTGTATCTGTACTTCACGATTTACGAATACATTCCCTGGCAGATTCCGGTAAACGGCTACAGCGCGGTACTGGTCCTGATTCTGGCCGATCTGACTTACTACATTGAACACTACGCGATTCACAGAATCCGTCTGTTCTGGCTGGCCCACTCAGTGCACCACAGCTCCGGCGTCTACAACACGGCGACCGCCTTCCGGTTCAGCCTGTTTGATCCGGTTGTCTCTGTGTTGTTCCATCTGCCACTGGTACTGATGGGCTTTAATCCGATTCTGATTTTTGCCGCCGAAGTACTGGTACAGGCTTATCAGTTCTGGATCCACAATGAGATGATCGGCAAGCTGGGACCTCTGGAATGGTTCCTCAATACCCCTTCTCATCACCGGGTTCATCACGGCTCTGACGCCAAATATATCGATAAAAACTTTGGCGGCATCCTGATTATCTGGGACCGGATTTTCGGCACTTTCCAGAAAGAAGAAGAGCTACCCAATTACGGTCTTACCACTCCGATGACCAGTAAAAACCCGATCACCGTACAGTTCTATGAATTCCCACGGCTGTATCAGGATCTGGTGAAAGCCGACAGTGCAGCGGTATTTTTCAAATACCTGATAAAACCGCCCGGCTGGCACCCCCCAATGAGCCATCGGACTTAGTCAGAAAACCAACCTGCAAGCCTGGCTGGCCGGTCAGATCAGCCAGTTTTACGTCTGCCAATTGCAATAACATACAGACCACTGGCAATAATCACCCCGGAACCAACCAGGGTCCAGAAGTCCGGAAGCTCTGCAAAGAAAATCAATCCGAACAATGTCGCAAATACCAACAGACTGTAATTAAAGGGTTGCAACATCGAAGCTGGCGCATACTCCAGCGCTTTGACCAACAACAGGTGACCGAGAATTCCAGTCACCGAGAGTACTGACAACATCCACCATTCGGCACTGGTCGGCTCACGCCATACAGGAATACCAAACACCGTCGATGCACCACAACCGATCAATGCCATGTACAGCATATTGGTTTTGAAGGTATCGCCCGCCGCACTCACCTGCCGGGTAATGATGTTGTAAAAGCCGAAACAGAATGCCGCAGATAATGCGATCAGTGCTTCCGGTTTAAACACCTCGAAGCCCGGCCGCAGAATAATCATGGTGCCGATAAAGCCCCAGCACACCGCCATCCAGCGGCGCCAGCCAACATGCTCACCTAAAAGTGGTGCAGCAAGAGCAATAGCGATCAACGGGAACATCGCCAGCAGGGAGTGCGCTTCGGCCAGTCCCAGATAACGCAGGGACAGGTTAAAAATCGCGATCTCTGCCACCGACAGGATCGAGCGCCAGAACTGCAGAACCGGACGCGCAGATTTCAGTGTCTGACGGATACTACCGCTATAGCCAACCCAGGCCAGAGCAAAGAGCGCAAACACCCAGTAGCGCACCATCACAAACTGCGCACAGCCATATCCTGCACGATGACTTTGGTGATCGCATCCTGTGACGCAAATACAAACATAGAGCTGAGACAGAGCAGAATTCCTAACCCGGTTGAACGCTCTGCCATCACGGCACGGCTGGTCATAAATATGAAGATCTCCAGAACAAAAGCAGATACGACGTTTAAAAAGTCGAGTTACCG